>JAFGSY010000040.1 GCA_016934315.1 Candidatus Anaeroferrophillus wilburensis
CCAGAGGCAGCCTGAAGCCTCCTCTATAAACTTTTTCAGAGCTTATTCACATTCTCAGGCTGTCCAAACAATGGGGTCCACCCCAGTCTGTCGCAGCTTAGGACTTAAAAAAGCTTCCAGTTTGCTTCTGACAATAATCGGGTTGTCTCCTTCAAGTATCGATAACACGCCCTCGATTACCACCTCCATCATCAGCACCTCTTCACTTGATTTGCCGCCCAGTTTTTCGGCAATCGGGATGGCAATCAGATTGGCCAGGATGGCGCCATAAAACGTGGTCAGCAGGGCAACCGCCATGGCCGGGCCGATGGAACCCGGATCATCAAGCTTCTGGAGCATCTGCACGAGACCGATGAGGGTACCGATCATCCCGAAAGCCGGCCCCATTGCACCGAGTGTTTTAAACACCTTTTGGCCGGTCTGATGGCGCTGTTTCATGAAGCCGATTTCGGTTTTCAGGATAGAACGTACCAGGTTGGGGGCTGTCCCATCCACCACGAGGCGAATACCTTTGGCCAGGAAAGGATCTTCGATTTCCTCTTTTTCCAGGGCGATAATACTCTCTTTACGGGCCTTGACGGCTAGGTCCACCACCCTGGCAATGACTTCCTCGGGTGTTTGTTTGGGGCTGAAAAAGGCTTTCAGGGCAATTTTGATCGAGCCGATTACCCGGTCCAGGGGAAAGGCAATGAGCATGGCGGCAACGGAACCGCCGATAACCACCAGCACTGAGGGGATATCAACAAACGCCCCCAGACCGCTGCCCATCATGATCGCGGCAATAATCAGTCCAGTGCCGGCTGCAATGCCGATAATGGTTGCAATATCCATTGATTATGTTTTTCCCAGCTTCAATTCCTGATTTTCTTCATAATAAAAAACGCCGCTATATAGTGAATCGCATTTTATGGTTGAATCTTTAATGGTAATTGCAACGCCTGGGAAAAGGGTGTCAAAAGCGTAGAGTCGGGAGCTGTTGTTCACCTCCTTTTCCAGTTTTATCTTTTCTTCGAGGGGGTGCAGCCTGGCATGCAGCAACAGCAGCTGTTCATCCACATAGGCTCTCTTGGCCGTCAGGAGTTCGCGCTCTTCATCGAGTCGGAGCTCCTCTTTTCTCGATGCCTGATCATGGTCCTCCTGGAGGTAGAGGTGAATTTCATTGAGTCGTTCCTCCACCTCTTGTCGTTCTGCCTCTTTTGCCTCCAGGTCTGCAAGGAGCAGCTTTCGCTCTTCCATCAGGAAGGGGTTGATCCCCAGGATGATGGTTGTCGGAGTTGCCCATTTGGCGCCGATAACTTTTGCAAAAACACTGTTTTTTGCCTGACAGGAACCACCCACCAGCACCCCTGGTTCATGGAGAAAAACAATGCTGCCACCAGCCGACAGCTGGCTATGCAGGGCTGATTTTTCAATAAAAATATCACCCTTGGCCCGCAGGGCAGAATTTTCAACATATTTTACGGCAATGGTTCCGCCGCAATAAACCTCCCCTGCTTTGCAGGCGATAATACCACCCCTGACGATGAGATGTTCATCAACCTCGATGTGGGCGCCTTCGATGCTGCCTTCAACCACCAACTGTCTGGCTTTGACGCTGAATCCGGCAAAAACAGAGCCTTTAACGATAATGGTGCCGATAAAGGTGAGGTTGCCGGTTTTGAAGTTGACATCACCATCAATAACCAGGGTTTCCCGGACTTCGATCCGGTTGTTGTCAATCCGGACATACCCGTTGCTGGTGCTGATAATGATCTGGGGATCATCCGCCGGGATGATCACATTATCGCCAAGCAGAACAGCAGGATCTTCAACCACAAAAAACTGCCGGTTGCCGTCCTCTCCCAATTCAGGAATTGTCTGGTCGTCAAGGGGTCTGATGCGGGCAAGCACTTGGCTGGCAACCACATTTTCAATCAGGTTCTGCTCGTAATGGTTGACCTGATTCTGTTCCTCGCGGTCTTTTTTGGCTTTGGTTTCATGGGTATAGAGGGTTACCTGATAGCTCATCACATGCCTTGCGAGACTGTCAGTGCTTCGACAGCATCGGCCTCCTGATTGTAAACGGTAAAAATGGTTTCAAGTTTGGTGATATGGAAGATGTCCCTGATTTTATCCGAAAGACAGCAAAAAACAACAAAACAATTATTTTTGTTCAAAGAGGTGAAGGCGGATACCAGGGCGCCCAGGCCGGAGCTGTCGATATAGCTGAGCTGCTGGAAATTAAAAATAACCTGTTTTTTGGTTTCAGGCCTGATCTTTATCATAGCTTCCTGAAACATCGCACTTTCATGCACTGTCAACTCGCCGGCCAGGCGAACAACCGAGACGTTCTGATCATGGCAATGCTCGATTTTCATACAATACTGCACTCCTTTTCCTGCTCCTGAAAAATGCTGCGTTCTGGTGCCACAATTTGCCAACAGTAGCTTATTCGGCAAAAAACACTTGACATTTAATTGTATACTATATACTTCAGAATCGGTATTATTAGGAAAAACAAGAGTCCTTTTTTTCCTTTTTCTCCACATTGTATCATCCGAGCGTTCCAGAGGTGTTAAAGACCTGATTGCAGGTGCTTTTGGGTGCCCGGTGGTGTGCCTGAAAATGGCGGTATTCTAATTGATCTTTTGCCCTTGAGATAGAATCATTGATGAAAAGTAATATATCCGAAATTATTGCCAGCCATAAAACGCTGAGGGAAAAGATTGCTGAGTTGCTGCGCGAGGCGATTATTCAGCAGAAAATCAAACCGGGAGAACGGGTTACCGAGCTTGAAATTGCCTCCCGCTTTGGGCTCAGTAGAACGCCCATTCGAGAGGCCTTTCGCCAGTTGGAGTCGGAAGGCTTTCTCACCATCATTCCCCGGAAGGGGGCTATGGTTGCCTCCCTGGAGGAAAAGGATATCCGGGATTTTTATGAAATCAAGGCAGTTCTTGAGGGGTACGCCGCCCGGATTGCCGCTGAGCATATTTCTGATGATGAGATTGCCAAGCTTGAGCGCTTGAACGCTAAAATTAGGGAATGTGCCGATCGTCAGGATGTTGCCGGCATGACCAGGGTCCATAATGAGTTTCACCAGCTGATCCTGGAAATTTGCGGCAACCAGAAAATCATGACCATTGTTTCCGGTCTGGTGCGCCAGTTCCTGCGGTTCAGATTTTTCGTTTCGGCCAGCTCCCAGCTCGACAAGCTGCTGGCCGATCATGAAAACATTATTGCCGCTTTCAAAGCCCACGACGGCAGCTCGGCGGAAAAGTATATCATGGAAAACGCCAAACTTGGTGAAGATGTGTTGCTCAAGGAGTTTCTGGCCAACGGGGCCGGTCGGGCGTAAAGGCAGCCTGTAGCGTTGGTTTAGATAATCGTAAGGAGACAGCTGCTTGTCAGCTGGCAATTGTTTCGTTGATGATTGACCGCAGTGGCGGTTGGATGGTATGTTTACAAAGCCGCTAGCAGAAGGTATGAGCCATGAAAATTGATGTATTGGAAAGCAGCATTGCAGATCATCAGCCCTTACCGGATAAAATCGCCAATTTTATCCGTGAAGCAATAATTGTCGGCAAACTGAAGCCCGGCGAGAAGATTTCCGAGGCCAAGCTGGCCGAAGAGCTGTGCATCAGCCGCACCCCTATTCGGGAAGCGATCAGAATGCTGGAAAGCGAGGGCTTTGTCTCCATCATTCCCCGCCGGGGGACGGTGGTCAGCGAGTTTACCTTTGAGGACTTGTTTGAATGTTTTCAGATCAAGGCCTGCCTGGAAGCGTTCTCCGCTTTTCTGGCTGAGCCGGAGATGACCGAGCGGGATATCAATCGTCTGCGGCGCCTGAATGAGGAGGAAAAAGCAGCTATCGCCAATCAGGATTTTGTCAAGTTCATGCGTATCCATGAGGAGTTTCACCTTACTTTCCTCAACAAGAGCGGCAACGTCAAACTGAACAAACTTAACAGTCAGATGATGACCCATATTAAACGACTCCAAGGTTTCTTTATCCAGCAGCCTGAAATTTTTTCCCATTGTGCCAACACCCATGTCCAGATTATTGATGCCTTTTCCCGGCATGACGGGCAGCGGGTGCGCCAACTGGTAGAGGACAATATCCTCCATATTGCCGCCCAGGTTCGTCAACACCATAATGGCACCAAGGAGCATGGCTAAGACCGAGCTTCTGGCACCGGCCGGCAACTGGGAGAAGTTGAAGATTGCGGTGGCCTACGGGGCCGATGCGGTCTATTTCGGTGGCGAGGATTTCAGCCTCCGTCGCCATGCCGGCAACTTTCCCAACGATCAGCTGTCGGCAGTCATCGACTACTGTCGGCGGCGCCACGTCAAAGCCTACCTCACCGTTAATTGTTTTGCCCACGCTGGTGAGCTTGAATCGCTGGCTGATTTCCTTTTATCCCTCCGGACCCATCCTCCTGACGGCCTGATTGTTGCTGATCCCGGCGTCCTCAGCCTCTGCCGGCGAACCCTGCCTGACATTCCTCTCCATCTCAGCACCCAGGCCAACACTACCAACGAAGAAGCGGTGCGTTTCTGGGGGCAGCAGGGCGTCTCTCGGATCAATCTGGCCCGTGAGCTGTCCCTTGCCGATATCGGTCGGATTCACCAGGCGGCCCCCGACGTGGAGCTGGAAGTTTTTGTTCACGGGGCTATGTGCATGGCCTATTCCGGCCGTTGTCTGCTCAGCGCGGTGCTGGCCGGCCGTTCGGCAAACCGGGGTGATTGCGCCCATCCCTGCCGCTGGCGCTACGCGGTGATGGAGGAGAGCAGGCCGGGGGAGTATTTTCCTTTTGAAGAAGATGAACGGGGCACCTACCTCTTTAATTCCCGGGACCTGTGCCTGCTGGACTATCTGCCGGGCCTGGTGAACGCCGGCGTGGAGGCGGTGAAGATCGAGGGGCGGATGAAAAGCGCCTACTACGTCGCCGTCACCACCCGGGTCTACCGCCGGGCCTTGGATCTGATTGCGGCGGGGGACTCCATACCAATCTCGGTTTTGGCTCAAATGAAGCAGGAACTTACCAAAGTCAGCCATCGGGGGTATACCAAGGGGTTCATTGATGGCCTGTTGGAAAAAAATGCCCAGCGTATTGAAGATTCTTCCTATGATCGTCGATATCAGTATGTAGCATTGGTGGAAAAGGTTGAAGGAGCATCGCCAGCGGGACAGAAAGCCCGGCTTTCCCTGGCGGTGAAGGATCGGCTTCAGGTCGGTGAAGTTTTAGAAGTGCTGACCCCCGAGGGCGAGGATTTTACGGCCACGGTTGAGACGCTGGCAGATGACCGGGGCGGCACCATGGCCCTTGTCCATCCAGGCCAGTCTGTCCGGGCCCGCTGTGTGGGGGGCGTTTTTCATCCCAACCAGATTTTTCGTCGTCCGGTCTAAGCTAACGTTGCAGGAAATGGGCTGCGGTTTATCAAGGACAGCATAAGGAATTAAAGGGAGAAGATTATGACGGCAACAATGAAAAATTTTGCCCTGGTGGGTGCTGCAGGCTATATTGCCCCACGCCACATGAAAGCCATCTACGCCACCGGCAACCGGCTGGTTTCGGCCACCGATCCTTCGGATGCGGTGGGCATTCTGGACAGCTCTTCCTATGACATCTCCTTTTTTACCGAGTTTGAGCGCTTCGATCGCCACGCCGAGAAACTGCGCCGCCTGGGGGATGATGAGAAGATTCACTATGTTAGCATCTGTTCCCCCAACTATCTCCACGACGCCCATATCCGCTTTGCCCTGCGCATCGGCGCTGACGCCATCTGTGAAAAGCCGCTGGTGTTGAATCCCTGGAACCTTGACGCCCTGGCGGAGTTGGAGCGGGAGTATGAAAAGCGCATCTTTACGGTTCTGCAACTGCGCTACCATCCGGCCATTCAAGCCCTGCGGGAACAGGTGAGCAAAGACTCCCGCAAGGAAAAGCATACCATTGACTTGAGCTACGTTACTTCACGGGGCAAATGGTACCTGCGATCCTGGAAAGGTGACATTCATAAATCGGGCGGGGTGGCGACCAATATTGGAGTGCATTTTTTTGATATGCTAATCTGGATTTTCGGTCAGGTGCATTACAAGGAATTGCATTTTGCCGATGAGAAAAAAATGGCCGGCTACCTGGAACTGGAGAAAGCCAATGTCCGCTGGTTCCTCTCCGTGGACAATGATGATGTCCCGCCATCAGCAAAAGCTGCCGGCAACAATACGTTTCGTTCCATCACTGTTGACGGCGAGGAGGTCGAGTTTTCCGGTGGTTTTACCGATCTCCATACGGTTGTCTATGAACATATCCTTGCCGGTCACGGCTATGGCATTGAAGATGCCCGTCCTTCCATTAACCTGGTGTATGAATTGCGGAATGCGACACCTCTGAACTCTTCTGCTGACAGAAGACATCCGCTGCTGAAGAGCTGAGTCTGATCAATTGAGGAGAGATAGAGATGGATTATTTTGTTCATGAATCATCCTATGTTGATCCTGGAGCGATAATCGGCAAGGGGACCAAGATCTGGCACTTTTCCCATGTCCTTGCGGGTGCTGTCATTGGTGAACACTGCAGTTTTGGCCAGAATGTCTGCATCGCCGGCGGCGTGGTGATCGGCAGCAACGTCAAGGTGCAGAATAATGTCTCGATTTACGAGGGAACAACCATCGAAGATGATGTCTTCCTCGGTCCGTCCTGTGTGCTTACCAATGTCACCAACCCCCGTTCACAGGTGGTTAGGCGCTCACTCTATGAAAAGACGCTCATCAGGCGTGGGGCCTCCATTGGTGCCAACGCCACCATTGTCTGCGGGATAACTGTCGGCTACTACGCCTTTGTTGCCGCCGGGGCGGTGGTGGCCAGAGATGTGCCGGACTACGCTCTCATGGTTGGCAGTCCGGCCCGCCAGGACGGCTGGATGAGCCGCCATGGCCACCGGCTGAAAAATCCAGATGCCCAAGGGATTATGGTCTGTCCGGAAAGCGGCCTGCGCTATCGGGAGGTGAGCCAAGGGCTGGTTAGTCTTGATTTAAATGAAGATATGCCTTTGCCAGAATCTCTGAGCGTTGGGTCGATAACCTATGATGAGTTGAAAAAGAAAACCTAGTTTGCTGATCTGAGATGACATTGAAGCAGAAGAGCCCCTTGGTTGCAACCAAGGGGCTCTTCTGTCGTGGGTATAATAATGTCCGTAAATTCGGTGTTGGTTTTACTGGCCTAAAATTATCAGGCCAACTTGTTCAGCATTATGCCTTAATTCGCTATCTATTGATTGTTCCTCGGCAACCAGGAGCTTAATACCCTCGGTGTTTTTACTCACGTAGCGGATGTTGGCGGTGTTGCCACCGTTGCATGTCTGCATGTCAGCTAAGACAACCGGGACGTTGTTGAAGTGCTGACTAAACAGGGCAGTCTGTTGTTCATCAGTAATACCGGCTGTTGTTCGTGTGACTTCAAATGCCAAGCCATCAATTACCCCTTGGGATGGCTCCCAAGCGATATAAGCGACGGTTTCTGCAGCATGAACTTGGTAGTTTCTTTCCTGTTCCTGCATACAGTACTGGAAGCCGGCTTCATTGACTTCCTGAGTGCGTCCGGTTACGGCATCGGTTTCGTTTTCTGTGACAATCGAGGTTGCCAGTACAGGAGTCTGCTGGAAAAGCTGACCGAACGTCATTGTCCCGAATACATCGGTATTGTTGGTTGTAAAGGTGCCGGCTTCAAAGCGGGTGCCGTCATCAAGGATATAGCAGCCTTGTTCCATGACCACATAGCTTACCTGTTCGAACTTGTGGTTGCCGTTAAGGTATTCCCATTCCTGGACTCTTATGTCACAGCCAGTATTGTCAAGGTTGCGGATCCTGACGACTGCTGGCTCTTTACCGTTGTAGCTCAGGGGGTTGGCAATGATAACCGGGTTAGTAAAGGTTTTGCTAAATTCAATGCGGGTCCATTCATGGTTGATAGACACTTCCCCGGTTTCAATCTGGAACTGCGGTGTTGCCGGTTTTGATGCAGGGTCACCGGGATCTGTTCCTTGGGAGGCCTCAATACCATCAGGGATGCCATCATTATCACTGTCAGGATCAAGAATGTTGGGCAGACCGTCAGAATCAAGGTCCAGATTCCACTCATCACCCCACAGCTGCAGCTCTTGATCATCGGTCAGGCCATCACCATCAGAATCAGCCAGCAGAGGATCGGTGCCATAGAGAGTCAACTCAGCCAAATCGGTTATGCCGTCATTGTCAGAATCGGCATCCTCATTAATGGCGCTGAATGCCAGATAGCCAACCGTTTCCAGTGCATGGTCCACTTCCCTATCATAGGATTGCTCTTCAATTATAATAAGGTCTATATGATCGGTATCTTTATCGAGCCAGTGGATATTTGCCGGGTCGGTATCATTGGTTGATTGTAAACTTGCCAGAACCACAGGAGTGTTGATGAAAGATTGATCGAAATACACCGTTTGTGCTTCGCTTGCTATTCCTTCTTCGGTTCTTGCAATGTCGAAAGCTATCCCATCAATGCTTCCCTGTGATGGTTCCCAAGCCAAATAAGCAATTGTTTCAACAGCATGTTCCTGGCCGCTGTTTTCCTGCTCCTGCATGCAGTATTGAAATGATTCAGTTGAGATGGCTTGCAACCGGCCAGTTACCGCACTGGAACCATTTTCCGTTATGATCGAGGTGGTGATGACAGGAACTTGCTGAAATGGCTGATCGAAGCTGACCGTCCCGAAGGTCCCGGTATCATCAGTGGCAAAACTGTTGGCTTCCAGCCGGGTGCCGTCATCAAGGATATAGCTGCCCCGTTCCATAACCAGGTAGCTCACGGATTCTACTTTATTGTGGAGTTCATTCAGGTAATCCCATTCCTGTACCCGGATTTCAAAGCCATTGCCATCAACATTGCGGATCCTTGCTGTTGTGGGATCCCCACCGATGCAGCTCAATGGGTTGGCAACTACAACAGGATCTACAAAAGGCTGCTGAAAGTCAACCCGCACCCATTCATGGTTCAGGGAAACCTCACCAATTTCCATTTTGAAATCTGGTTGCGGAATTAGTATCTGAATCTCTTCAGAAAAGTCACTTTCATTATGGTAAACATCGTAAGCGGTCAATGCAATACGATACGTAACGCCCGTTTCAAGACCGACAAACGTGTACTGAGGTTGGTTGCCCACATTGATGACGTTCTGGTAGTCGCCTGAACTATTGGTGTCATAGTAAAGGTTGTAGCCGGCAAGGTCAGCCTCACTGTTTGGCAGCCAGGAGAGGGAGATGCTTGCTGCGCCAGCAGTGAGCGAAAACAGGAAAACCATGGCGGCAATAATCAGTAGGGAGAAGAGAGAGGTGTGTAACTGCTGGATGCTGTCGTTTTGTTTGAAAAAGTTATGGCTCATTCCAAGCATTAACCGTTGTTTTCTGATGGTTGATTGATCATTGTTTTTCATTTCAGCACCCCTCATTTCTCTTTGGGGGGCATCTACAGGTCATCAACACGATGCTGTATCTGCCCGGCAACCCTGCTACCTTATTCTCTGCTTTTTTGCGAGAACGTAGGCCAGTGGCTTTGCGTCACACCCTTTCGAATGTTTTGCCTTTTTCAGACATGTGAATGAACTGGTTGTTGATTGCTGCCTATGGTAGAAAGCAATTTCAATGCCAGGAAAATTTATTTTCTTTAACATGCTGATTTTACATGTTTTTTCTGCTAAGTTCCTTTTTATGCCGGTTTTGCGGTAAAATACTTAATGTCAGTGTCTTACAATAAAAACCAGAGCGGAGCCGTTGATTACTGTTTTGTAAACAAGTGTTTATGCTTTGATTATAAGCAGTTGCAGTGCTTTAAAAAACAGGTCAGGCATGGCCAGATTAGATCCTACGATGCATCCCGCGCCTATATCTCTTGAAAGACAGTGTAAGGAAACAGCTACGCAAAGAGATGTCCATCACCTGTTATTGTTAGGTTCGGCAGCCCGAAGCGTAATTGTAATAAAAACTTTTACATGTACTATCAAGAAAGAAAGGGGAGGCTTTTGGTCTCGCTGAAAACCGGTGTCTATTACAGGTCTGACAGGACTTGTGGGGACAAAGGATAGGTGAATGTTCTTAGCTTTGGCGGTGGGTCGCGACGGCTAAAACTTTTGTTACTGCTGTAACAATATCGCTAAGGTCAGCTTTCTGCAGGGTGGGATGAACCGGAAACATCATGCTGGTTTCCCCTAGGGAGTGTGCGGTGGTAAATGATTTTACCGGCTGTAGTCCTTTGGCCCTGCAGGCTTTTTCCCGGTAGATCTCGGGGCAGATGCCGCTGCTGCAGGTAATTCCCTCGGCATTAACAGCTTCAAGAATGTGGTCCCTGTTCCAGCTTGGCAGAAGAGCTTCCGGTTTCAGAAAAATATAGTATTTATAATAGGCATGGTATTCATTGTCTGCTGGTATCGTTGTTCTCAGTGCTTGAACTGCAGAAAATTGTTGGTTGAGAAACAGGGCATTCCGGCGTCTTGTGTTAACCCAGTCCGTCAGCTGCCGCAGCTGTCTGCGACCAATGGTGGCCTGGATTTCCGTCAACCGCCAATTGGTGCCGAATTCATCATGGAGCCAGCGGAAGTGGGCCGTGGTGTTTCTCTGGTTGCGGGCGGCAAGGGATTTGCCATGATCCTTGAAAGACCAGGCCCGCTCCCATATATGGTGATTGTTGGTGACCAGCATCCCCCCTTCGCCACCGGTGGTCATAATTTTATCCTGGCAGAAGGAAAAGGCGGCGACATCACCTAAAGAGCCAACCGGCTTACTGTTATAGCTGCTTCCGTGAGCTTGAGCGCAGTCTTCAATCAGGAGAAGTTTGTGGTCGCCGGCCAATTTGGCAAGAGGTACCATATCGCACGGCCAACCAGCCAGGTGAACGGCGATAATTGCCTTGGTTTTTTCTGTTATATGAGGGCCAACAGTGTCCTGAGTTATGTTCTGGCTGACCGGGTCGATATCGGCAAAAACCGGACGTGCGCCTCTCATGACGACAGCACTGGCGGTGGCGATAAAGGTCCGACAGGGGACGATGACCTCGTCTCCCGGGCCTATTCCTGCCGCATAGAGAGCCAGTTCCAAGGCAACGGTGCCATTGGCCACCGCTACGCCGTAGCGGCAGCCGACAGATGAGGCAAATTCCTGCTCGAAAAGCTCTCCCTGGTTGCCGGTCCAGTAGTTGACCTTTCCTGATCGTAGGATATCGGCGGCTGCAGTAATCTCGGATTCTGAAAAAACCGGCCATGGGGGTAAGGGTATTGTGCGTACGGGCTGGCCGCCATCAATAGCCAATCTATTTTTGTTGTTCGTCATAGTGTGTTTTCTGTTTTAATCGTCGGTCGTCGCCGGAACGAGATCTTGGTTATGGTCGGTTACCGTGGTTCCTGCTTTGATCAGCCGGTGACTGCCGATAGTCATGCCTGGAATGATCGTGGCGCCGGCCCCCACCGTTGTTCCTGTTCCAATAGTTACCGAGCCGCACAGGGTTGCCCCGGGGGCAATGTGTACGCCATCAGCGATGTGGCAGTCATGATCAACCGTAGCCCCCGTATTAATAATAACATGACTGCCGATTTTGCTGTCGGCATTGATTACTGTCCCGGCCATGATAACGGTACCCGCACCAATTTCCACCCCATTGCCCAACTGGGCAGATGGATGGATGGCGGTCGCCGCCTGCAAACCACGATTGGTCAGGAAGTTGCTAGCCGCAAGACGCTGCTGGTTGTCGCCAATGGCAACAATGAATTTTTTGGGCCGCGTTTCCTCCGGTTGATTTTCCAGGTCCTCTCTGCCCCCAATGATCAAATAGCCGCAAAAGAATGTTTCTTTGCGTGATGGGCAGTCATCAAGCAGAAATGCGATCTGGTATCTGTTCTGGCGTTCGAGCAGATCAATGACCACCTTGGCGTGGCCGCCGCAGCCAACGACGAATAGAGATTCTTTTTCCTGCATTGAATCAAGGGGGCTCATTTGTTGCCGCTGAATTTTTTCATGGTTGCTTCGCCTTCCTGGGAAATTCCCTCCTGGGTAAAAACTTTCAATAGTGTCTGTCCGAGAATCCTGCAGTCCAGCCACAGGGACCAATTGTCGATATACCAGGTGTCAAGCTTGAAGCGTTCGTCCCAGTTGACCGTATTACGGCCATTGACTTGCGCCCAGCCGGTAATGCCCGGCTTCATTTCGTGTCGACGAGCCTGTTCAGGCGAGTATAGCCCAAGGTATTCCATCAACAGCGGTCTTGGCCCCACCAGGCTCATTTCTCCTTTGAGGACGTTGAGAAGTTCCGGCAATTCATCGAGACTGAATCGGCGAAGAAATTGACCTAAAGGAGTCAGCCGCTGCTCATCAGGAAGCAGGTCCCCGTGAATATCCTTTGCATCAACCATGGTGCGGAACTTATAAATCATAAAAAGTTTGCCGCCTTGGCCGGGACGCTGCTGTTTGTAAAAAACCGGCAATCCGAGTTTGACGGCAATTGCTAATCCTGTCAAGAGCATAATGGGCAGGCTGCACAGCAGGCAGGGAACCACCACCATAAGGTCGAAAATCCGCTTTGCCAACAGGGCACGTGAACGATTAGCTGAGGACATCGAGAAGCCGCTTTTCCAACAGATCTCCCAGGTGGGAGATGTCATGGTTTTTTTCGATGTACTTGCGGCCCAGCTGACCCATCGCCCAGCGTTCGTCACCCGACAGGGATGCCAGTTTGACAATGGCATTGGCCATTGCCTGAGCATCTTCTGCTGGAACCACGAAACCCGCACCAGTTTCAGCCACCGGGTTGTGCGGCGTCTGGCCGCCGAAGATGATAGGCCGGCCCATGGCGAGGTAGTCATAGAGCTTATTGAGGCTCATGCCGAACCGGTAAAGATCGGACTTTTTCAGGGTCAGGATAAAAGCATCGGCTTGACATAACTGTTTCTGTACATCATGTTTGGCTACCGGGTCAAGAAAGGTGACAAGCTGGAGATTTTCTTCCCGGCACCGGCGAATAAGAGCTTTTTTATCGGGCCCCTCCCCAAGGAAAAAAAACCTGATTTTCTCGCCCCATCCACGCTGCTGCAGAATCGCAGCCGCATCAACCATGGACTGCACACCGTTTGCCAATCCAAGCGTCCCAGCGTAATAGATGGAAAAAAACGTCTTATCAACAGGCTTTTCCGGTGGCGGAAAAAAGGATAAATCGGTGCCATTGGGAAGCAGAACAATCCGATCGGCAGGGGCCCCATGGTTGACAAAATGGGCATCAGCTTCCGGCAGCAATGAAATAATCAACCGTGCCCTGCGGTAGAGATAGAGTTCAAGCTTTCCCAGGATGAAAATAAAAGGATGTCGGGATGAAAAATTTCCCAAACGCATCAATGATAACGGCCATAAATCTCTGATTTCCAGGACAAAGGGGATATGGTTTGCTGCTGCCAGCCTTTCTGCCGCGTAGGCCGCGAACAGGTGGGGGCTGGAGCCGATAATGACATCAGGTTTGCCATAGGTGTCAAGTAGCCCGGCAAACCGCAGGTGCCAGGCGAAGGTGAGCATATTGAACACCCGTGCCGGGTTGGCAGTATAGGGAGGTGTGCGAAGCCAGATGAACTGAATGCCGTCAATGACGCTTGCCTGATCGATGCTGCCAGGAGCGCAATGATTATTTTGCCGGGTCCAGTGGTTATAGCTGGCGGCGATGATGGTGACCTGATGGTCTTTTTCAATCAGCCTGCTGGCCAGGGAATAGTGGCGGGTACCGCCAGCCTCCTGGGGGGTGAGGCTGTAATGGTTTATGAACCAGATGTTCACCAGGCTTCCTTCTGCTTGACAGTCGATAGGTTATCCAATCCTGCTGCCAAACGGTCATAAAGAGCCAACAGCTTCCTTTCTTCCCGCGGCCAGTTGTAGTGCTCCTCCACTGCCTGACGCCCCCTTTTTCCCATAGCTGCCGCCTCTTGGGGGTGAGCCATGAGCCAGCGGATCGCCCTGGCGATTGCCGCTGGATTTTGTCGGTCAACCAGCAGGCCGCAGGACGCCTTTTCCACAATTGAACGCCAGAGAGGGAAGTCGGAGGCAATAACGGGGATGCCGGCGGCCATATATTCAAACAGTTTGATGGGATATGATTTCAGATAATTTGGCTCTGGATGCAAGATTACCAGTCCAATCCTTCCCTTGCCAAGCATCTCCTGGACTTGGCCATGATTGAGCCAGCCACGAAAATCAACATAGTGCCACCCTGGATGCCTCTTCATCATCTGGAGCAACGCTTCGGACGCAACATTGCCGGCCATGAGCAATTTTATCGTGGGATCGCCAAGGAGATCAAGGGTTTCGAGCATTTCGAAAGCGCCGCGTTCTTTCGCAATCCGGCCGACGTACATAATAGGAAAAAAGTCCTTGCCAGTGGAGGACAGACCTTCCTGCTTGTTTTCCATCAGGAAGGGAAAGTTTTGTACCACTGTGGTTTTTGCCGCGGGAAAACGATGGCCAATGGAAGGCGTGGCCGCGACAATACCGTCAAAAAACAGAGCGGCGGCGTTTTCCAGCACCTCGGTGCCCAGCGATAGCAGGGACTTTGCCCATGAAGGTATCCAATCTTTACTCCTGATTTGCAGCGCCAGATTTTCATGCACATCATAGATGACGATCTTTCCTCTCAGGCGCAGCAGGATGCCTACAGGAATGAGTTCAGGATCATGGAGGTGATAGATGGGGGCATTAATCCGCAGCGCTGCCAGGTAGCTCTGCCGGAGCAAAGCGGTCATGCGTTGCCAGCGATGGGCAGGCTGCGCAACCGGCACGATGGTGACGCCGTCTTTTTCCTCCTGCCGGTCATGGGGAGCAATGAGCGTAACCTTCCAACCATAATGGCTTAATGATCGGCATTCTTTAACAAAAATTCGGACATCCGTTGCCTGGTGTACGGATGTCATGATGCAAACATGCGGTTGTTTTATTGATTCATTCATAAGCGGATGCGGTGTCTGGGAAATTTTCATAGGTAATTTACTATAC
>JAFGSY010000041.1 GCA_016934315.1 Candidatus Anaeroferrophillus wilburensis
ACGGGTGACTCAGAGCTTAACACATTGTCCAATTTTTGGGGACCACCGTAGTAGCCATGCTCACTACGGGTAAGTTTTTTAGCTTTTTCAAGAATCAGGTTGGCGATACTTTCTAAATTGTCAGGATGGGCAATCAATTGGCTGGATAGATCCGTCAGCTCAACATTGTCATTCAATTCGCGTGCTAATAGTAGTTCATATTTTTGGCGTGCTTCAAGCATGCTGTTAAATGACCATGTAAGTTCTGCCAGTTCACCTGTGGCATAACTGGCTACCGGAACCTGTAAGTTCCCGGTAGCTGCCCGTTTTGCCCCCTCAGTCAGCGCTTTCACCGGAGCCACCAGACGACGTGAGATCCACAGCCCCATAAGCAAAGAAAGAGCGACCGCCATCAGAAAGCAGACAGTATCAATAAAACGGATTTTTTGAAACTGGCTTTGGATCGAATCACGGGTAATCAGCACCCGAGCCAGGCCGAGATTCTGCTTATGGGAAAAACCAGGGTCGCCAGTTAGATCTTCAAGATGGCTGATAAAAATTGGGCTAAAAAAACTGAGATTTTCTTGATGAACTACAGGTAATAATTTTTTTCCGCTACCTAGCAAAACACCATAGTTCATGATATCCACTGGGGAAATTTCAATAAAGTTTGTCCGCGGTTTAATTTTTTTAAACCACAGATTGCCGGTTCTATCATAGATTGCTATGCCGGCAACATCCCGGTGTTCCAAAACGGCTGCCAGAGGTTCCCGTAGCAGGAGTTTGTTTTCCGTATAAAGGCCAATGGCTGACGCTCTGGCCAGATATGAAGCCTGGATTTTTCCTGACTGATACAGCAAATCTTGAACAAAGCGCATGTTGAAATATCGATGAGTGAACAGGAAAGCCAATGAAAAAAGCAAAATACTGCTGGTGAACCCCACCAGAATCTGGGCAAGCAAAGTACGTGGTGTTAATTTCTTGATCGCGTTCATCGCTAGTTCTCCAGTTCGGGCGAGATCATTTCAACCATACCTTTCAGCGGATCAGGAACTGAAAAATAAAAATATTCAGCCATGTTCTGATTTACACTGACCATGGAACTGGAGGCAGAAAAGCTCCCGCTGGCCGGCAAAGCGCCGGTTCTGGAAAAAGTCACTACGGCTGCCGCAGTTTCCTGCAACAACATTTCAGGGGAATAATGGATAGCGCAGAGAGCACCGTATTTTGCGAAGGGAAAAGCGGCACCAATTACGGGACGGTGATAGTCATGCTGCATACGAAGTATTTCTTTGATGATGACCGTATTCAGCAAGAGCGGATCCGGAAAAGCCCAGACAGCATCGGAACTTTGGAAAAGATTTTTCAAGGCTGGCAATACCTCGCGTGGAGAGGAAATCTGGACAACATCAAGATCCAGCCCTACTTGGCGGGCTCATGTCCAATTGGCTGGTCAAATAACCGCTGGTGAGCAATCCCAGTGTTTTTATCTTGGGGAATAGTAATTTTATCTGCCGCAACTGGACCGCTGGATCTACCCATAAAAAGGTGCCGGTCCACTTGCCGGTTTTTTCCATAGCCCGGACAGCCAATTTCGGTTTGGCAACAAAAAGAAATATTCCGTTGGCATTAGTTTCTGTTTGCAGACAGAACGTCAGGGCCGTATCACCGAAAACAATGATTAATGATGGTTTTTGGCGACGGAATGCATCGAGATCATTGTCGTTCCATTCGCTGGTTACCGGCCAGTTTATCACTTGAATCTCAGGGTTCATCTGCCCCATTTCCGCTTCAAGGTTTTTGATCAAAACCTGATGAAAGGACAGATCGCCACGATACACCAGGGCAACTCTGCGATTTTCTGCCGATTCTGTGGCAAAAGCAAAAACTGATGAACTGAAAATGCCAATCAGCAGGATTCCCAGCATCATTACAATTTTCAGCCGATTCTGTTCCATTCTTAAAACCGGTACTTTGCCCACAATTCGCCGCTGATTCCCGGTCTGGCGAAATGATCTGAAAGCCTCCAAGTGATGTCAGGATATGCATAGTCAACATCAAAAAGGTTATGAACTGAAAGAACCAAATCCAAACCAGGAACCAGACCTCGTAAATCATGAACCGTGACCGCCAGATTGGTTAACCAATAGGCATCCACATCCTCCAGCGTAATTCCTTCAACGGCTTCAATCCTATCCCTAAAGAAAAAGCTCATATTCAGATTACAAAACCGATCTAAAGCCCAGTCAAAGCCTGCACTTCCCAACCATTGGGCAACGCCGGGGACATCATCGCCATTACTTTTTTTATGATCAATATAGGAAATAGTCGTAAAGCAGGATACTTTCGATAACAATCCGGGAAGCTGATAACGGACGTCCAGATCCAAACCCCAGTTTCGGCACTTACAACTGTTTTCAAACTGTGCCAGACCAGTTATGTCATCGTAAAATAGATCGATCATATGATCGAAGTAATTCCAATATCCCGATAGCTGGGCGCTGAAACAACAACCGGGATGCCATTCAAGACTGGCTTGCCAGGAATCGACCTCCTCGGCGTCCAAGTCCGGATTGCCCATCGACGGATTACCTCCATCAAGTTTGTACAGTTCCCTGAAACTTGGAGCCCGAAAAGCCTCGCTGTAGGACAATTTTAACCGCCATTCTGGTTGCGGGGCATAGACCATACCGATACTGGGGGAAAAAGCATTACCAAAATCATCGTAATAGTCGAGCCGCCCTCCCAGAGTCATACTAACTTTCGGAGTAATGTCCCACTGATCTTGGAGGAATATACTGCAAAAAAAACGATCTGCTTCAGAAATCCAGTTGAACCGGTCGCTGACATCCTGTTTTTCCGCCAATGGTGTCGGATCGTAGTTGGCATGATGCTCAGCATCGTGAAGATATGACTTTCTCAGTTCACCACCGATGGTAGTCAGGTGGCCTGCCCAGGCATGAACATCCAGTTGCAGCTCACCGCCACCTTCATCGACCCGGGCATTCTGGTCACTATAAATTCCATCGGGGTATACTCCATTGACATCCTGGAAGCCAGGAGGTTGCAGATTAACATCAAAATCATGATTATAACCATTGTAGAACAGCTTTGCCTGGAGAAACAGCAGATCATCATTAAAGGAGTTGCTATAGTTCAAATCGCTCCAGAAATAATCCCGAGTCAAGGTCGTTTGATCCGAAAGGGATTTTCCCGGATTGAAAAAACCGCCATCGCTATGATGTAGATATTGTCCTTGCAATCTCCAGTTTCCGGTTTCCAGGCCAAAGGATAAATCAGTACGGTTCACCCATTCACTGCTAGGCCCGGGTGCTCGGGAAACATCACCATTAACCGGTGATGATGACAGGATATCAGATTCAACCTTTACCTCCCCGCCGTGGGTGCGAAAATAATTGATATTCCCCCAACAGGAAAGCTTGTCAAAGGAGTTTTTCAACTCCACGTTGTAGCGCTGCAGATCTTCGGTGCCAAATCGGACACTTGTGGTTAGACCGTCAGTGGCAACGGTCCGGTTGGTTATGATATTGACAACCCCCAGCAGGGCATCACTGCCATACAGGGTGGAACCAGGACCGCGCAGCACTTCGATCTTCTGGATGTAATCAACAGCCAGATCGCTATAAAAGAATGCGCCTCCTCCCGTCAGAGCCAAATTGACATCATGACCATCAATAAGAATCTTAAGCCTTTCTGCTCCTCTCGAGCGAACCCCCCTGAACGTAAGCTGGCTGTAGCCGGCAGTAGCAATCCCCTCCTGCATCCCGGGAATCAATGGCCAGACATCACGCAAATCCCTGACGCCCAATCGCTGCAGTTGTTCCGCGGTTATCACCGTCATGACGGCTGGTGACTTACCGATTGGTCGAGGAGTTCTGGTGGGCAATGAACTCACATCATAAAAAAGGCCGAGCATTACACTCTCTTCCTCGGCCAAAGCTAGTAGTGATGCAGATTTATCCCCGGCCAGCAAGACTGGAGGGAACAAGGAAATAAAACAAAATGATACAATTATCAGCGGTAGGTTTAGCTTTTTCACTGTTCTCACCACCAAAGAAACCTTACGATTAATAAACCTTGTTGGATCATCGCTGCGCAATGCAAGCATAAACAATCTTAAAAGTTATTCGGCCATTCCTACCAATACTTGAAATTTTCTTTAATAGGTCATCCTCGTTTTTTGAGAATTTTCTTGTAAATCCCCGTACTTGCTGACTCATGATGTTTGCTTGCCAAAACTGTAGTGCCGCAACTATGGCGTATTATCCTTGATTCATCCTGGTATTTAGCGGTACTAAGAGGACTGTCTTTACAGAGGCGCTTTTTATGCGTGCAAGTAAAGAAATCCGGCCAAAATCAGTGCAGTTTGCCTGCGTTGCCTATGTGGTATTCGGCAGTTCACTGTTCGATCTTCTGGGGGGTCGGATTTCAACAAAGGTTCTTCTCGGCATTGGTCTTATCGTTCTGCTGAACATCATTGTGGTCATGGTCAAAAAAAGAAAGACTGGTAGATGATGAAATTTGGTTTTGTGCTGCCTGCCGGTGTCGTTGAAAGATTTTTTTGTGGGAAAGCTTCAAAGGAGGCTGAATTCGTTATCTCAGTATGCTATAATGAGATTAATTTTCATCTTGGCGTGATGCTGTTGGCACCGTTTCAATGGAGGGTTGTATGATTGACTATAATGACCTTATCTCTTTTCATGGACACAGTTGTCCCGGGCTGGCCATAGGCTATCGGATGACCACTGCGGCAATGAATTTTCTTGCTCAAAACCAGGCGGAAGACGAAGAGCTGGTTGCCATTGTTGAGAACGATGCCTGCGGGGTCGATGCCCTGCAGTTCATCAGTGGCTGTACCTTCGGCAAGGGCAATCTGATTTTCCGTGATTATGGCAAGCAGGTGTATACATTGTATTCGCGCCAAAGTGGAAAAGGAGTGCGAGTGGCGTTTACCGATACAAACGCCCCTGCCGGGATCAGGCAGGATCGCCAAAAGTTTATTGACTGGCTCAAGGGTGCTGCTGAGAGTGATATTGTGATGCTGACTCCGGTAACAATCCCCGAGCCGCCAAAGGCGAGAATTAGGCAGTCAGTTGTTTGCGAACGTTGCGGGGAGATGGTGATGGAGACCAGGGTCAGGGATGCTGCCGGCAGACTTCTCTGCATTCCCTGTGCTGATCAGTCTTGAATTGGTGGTTTTTAGTGAAAAGGGTTGTTGATGGCATGATTGAATTGCATTTATGTAATTGAAAGGACAAGAAAGAGGCAGGCCCCTGCGAGGACCCGCCTCTTTTTTAATAGTCAAACGGTAAAGATCTATTCAGTGGCTAAAGGTTCTGGTTCTTCTGCGGTTGGCTCATCATCTGCCACATAGTCACACGTCAGATCGTCAAAATTGATCAGGGTATATTCAAAAAGGTATTCGCTGGGATTCCAGCCAATCATCTGGCCTGTCGTTTCATCAACATCATCGGTTAATACCAGCCAGATTTTTGCCCCATAGCCATAATTTTGATCATAATCGGCTGGTAGATCGCAGAGACCTTCAAGTGTGTATTTGATGTGGACATTGCCGTACTCATCCGCAATGGCGGTTCCTAGGCATGCAAGCCCGTTGCCCGGCCAGGGATCAGGGTAGTAGATCAGGGTATAGCTGATGCCTGGTTCAAGACGATGGCCATTGAAGTTGAATTTAAACGCTTCCCCCCAGAGACTGTACTTCATTTTTCCCCAAGCACCATCGCTGATAACGGCCCACGTTTCGGGATTTTTTTCGAAAAGATACAGTTTGCCATTGGGAGATTTACCAGCCTGCCCATTGGGGACTTGACCGTCTTTAGGAACTGCTAAGACGGGTGAGATGCAAAATGCTGATAATAGTAAAACAGCAAAAACAAGCATTCCAGCCTTTTTTTTCATTTAATCCTCCTGTAAATTTTCTGTTGGTGTTTATAGAATGTCAAACAACAATCTTATAAGATTAAGCAATAATCATGCCTTAACCGTTTTTTTTATATATTGCACATGATTGCAGGGTGGTAGCGGGAAGCTATTTGTTATTTTTTGTAACATCAGGAAAAAATAGTAAAAAAACACCTACATTGAGAACAAATTTTCCTTATTTGGCAACAACCATGGCATCAGCTACATAAAAGCTAAGCTCACCGGTTTATGAATCTATTGATTATCTCTGGCCACCAGAGCAATGCTGATTTCATCTTGCAAATCGCCAACGACGGCTAGGGGATCGGCTGCCTGCTTGATGGGCCGGCCGACGACAACATAGTCGGCGCCATCCTGGATAGCCAGTTTGGCGGTGGCAATCCGCTTCTGGTCATCTGCTTCAACCTCACGGTTGATGCCGGGCCTGATCCCCGGGGTGACAATAAGGAAATTATTCCCCAGGTGGGCACGCATCCGCTGAGCTTCCAAGCCTGACGAGACAAGTCCATCGCAGCCCAGTTCCAGAGCTTTTTTCGCCCGGTAATAGACCAGCTCTTCAATAGTGCCGGTAAGACCCAATTGACGCAGGTCATCCTCGGCAAAGCTGGTCAGGACCGTCACTCCCAGGATTTTGACGTCTTTCCTGCTGGCAACGGCGGCTTCAATAATGGCATCATTGCCATGGACGGTCGTAAAGGCGACGCCATGGTCGTTCACCTGCTGAACTGCCCGTTCCACGGTTGCCGGAACATCAAAAAATTTCAGGTCCAGCATGACCTTGTGACCCCGCCTGGTAAGCCATTCCACCATGGGAAAGCCGCCGGCGAGAAAGAGCTGCAGCCCCACCTTGTAAAATCTGACGTGACTTTCCAGACGTTCAACCCATTCCTTGGCCTCATTGGCCGAGGGAACATCAAGGGCAAAAATAATCCGTTCATTGAGGGGAATATGTTCCTTGGTCATTGGCAATCATCCTTTCGGGAAGTGTAAGATCATAAATCCTATAATGTAATCCATTCGCTGTTTTGTCAATGACATAATCCTTCACATTTTTTGGATGATGGGCTACATTGCTCAGCTGCCGGAGGAGTGTTGGGCCATGAACCTGATTGTGCTGTTTGCCGATGATTTTATTGCGGGGTCGTCGCGGGTGAGATTGACCGGCCGTCGAGCCCACCATGTGTATGGCATCCACCATGCCCAGCCGGGGAAACAACTGCGGGTTGGTTTGTGGCAAGGGCTGCTGGGCCGGGGATTGGTTACCCGCTGCACGCCTGAAATTCTGGAAATGGAGGTTACTCTGGCGGATAAGCCGCCTGCGCCGTTGCCGATTACCCTCATTATGGCGCTCCCCCGTCCGAAAGTATTGAAACGGGTAATTCAGGGGGTGGTCGCCATGGGTATAAAAAACATGGTGCTGTTGAAAACCTGGCGGGTGGAGAAGAGCTATTGGCAGAGTCCTCTACTTGCCGAAAAGAGTCTCAACGAGCAGGTGCTGCTGGGGTTAGAGCAGGCGGGTGATACCGTGCCGCCGCAGATTTTGTTGCGTTCCCGGTTTAAACCGTTTATGGAGGATGAACTGCCTCTGTTCATTGCCGGGACCGTGCCCATGCTGGCTCTTCCGGCAGCTGAACTGAACGTACCGGCCCGCGGCCAGCGGTCCATAAGCCTTTTCATCGGCCCCGAAGGGGGCTTGGTGGCCTACGAAATTGAGGTTTTGCGGGAGGTCGGGTTTGCAACCGTGTCGCTCGGCCCCCGTATCCTGCGGGTGGAGCAGGCGGTGCCGGCGCTCTTGGGCCGCTTGTTGTAGGGCGGCAACCGCCGCTGGGCACGTCGGTTTTTGTCCCATGTGACAGCTTAGATGGTGTGTCATTGATGTAAAGGATGCCAGTTGATGGTTTTTGTCAATATTCTGCTGCCCATTTTTCTCATTATTGCTTTTGGAGCGCTGTTTGAAAAAAGCAAGCGACCTGATTTCAAATCTATTTCCGATCTGACCCTCTACTTTTTCACCCCCTGCCTGATTTTTTCCGGATTAATCAAGGGCCATGAGCAGATTGCCGTGTTTCTGCCTCGAGCGATTGTTTTCATGATTCTGCTGACCCTGTTTTTCTGGGGAATTTCTGTGGTTGTTAGTCGGCTGCTGGGATATGATATCCAGAAAAGCAGCGCTTTTTCCCTGTCGACGATTATGATGAATACGGGCAACTACGGCCTGCCTCTGGTGTTTTTCGCCTATGGCGCCGAAGGGCTGGCCTATGGGGTAATTATTCTCGTGCTGTTTACCTTTCCCCTGGGAACTTTGGCCGTGTATATTGCGTCCCGTGGTCAGGCAAGCGTGAGAAAATCTGTGCTGGAAATTTTCAAGGTACCGCTTTTTCATGCGATTATTCTGGCCACCATCTGTCGCAGCATGCAACTGCCCATTCCCTCCGTGGCCTTGAAAGCGATTGATCTGGTGGGGCAGGCGGCGATCCCCGGGCTTTTGATGCTGCTGGGCATGCAGCTGGCCAGAACCAGCATCAAAGGGGTGCTGCTGCCGGCTTTGGGCAGCAGCTTTTTACGCCTCATCCTTTCCCCGGTGATTGCCATTCTGTTGTGTGCGTTGCTCAACATCGAAGGATTGCCCCGCAACGTGCTGATTTTGCAGACCAGCACCCCTTCGGCGATTATCCCCCTGCTCTATGCCATCAACTATGACACCCATCCGGAGATGGTTGCCGGAACAATCTTCATATCAACTCTGCTCAGCGGGGTTACGCTGACGTTTGTCCTCCTGTATCTCGGTGTATGATAACAGCAATTTGGTGATCCTGGAGGGTTGTCATGGCTGTCTCGTGATGTGCTAGAACAATATTTTATAATAGTTTGACAAACCGTGTGAAAGCACGGTTTTTTTTATTTTTCTGCTTGACAAACGGGGGGCGGGGAGGTATCACAGTGGGTATAAGTGGTTGAAAGTGGGTAATTGTGCCCCAAGAAGGTGTTTCCGGTGAGGTGGATCGGTGTTTCGCGGCCGTTACGAGTATGCCATCGATGTGAAGGGGAGGCTGAATATCCCGGTGAAAGTGCGGGAATTGCTGGTTAAGGAATATACTCCTTCGCTGATGGTGACCAATGGTTTCGACGGTTGCCTTGACTGTTTCCCTTATCCCGAATGGACTCGTCTTGAAGATAAGGTTTCCCTCCTGCCGCAAAATAAAAAGGAAGTAAAAAGCTTTCATCGGTTTTACCTTTCTGCTGCGGTTGAATGTTCTCTGGATAAGCAGGGTCGGATTCTGGTTCCCCCCTCCTTGAGAAGCTATGCACAGTTGGAAAAGGACGCCGTTATAGTTTGTGCCGTCAAGAAGATTGAGATCTGGAGCAAGGAGCGCTGGGAAGCGGAGTTGTCCGAGACGCTCGGATCTGCCGGAGACATCAGCGCGGCAATGGCCGAATTTGGCATCTGATATGTGTGGACTGCAATGAAGCATGTCCCTGTTCTCCTCTCTGAAACCCTGAACTATCTGAATATTTCCCGCTTCCAACATGGTCCCGGCATCTTTGTTGATGCGACCTTTGGTGGTGGCGGGCATTGTCGGGCAATCCTGGAACATGCTGGTCCCCAGGTGCGGGTGATCGCCATTGACCGTGATCAGGCTGCCGTTCACCGGTCAGCAGAACTGCGGGAGCGTTATGGCGACCGTTTCCTCATGCTGCAGGGGAATTTTGCCGATCTTTCCCGGCTTCTGGATGAGGCTCGGGTTCGTTCTGTCGATGGACTGCTGTTAGATCTTGGCCTGTCATCCTATCAGCTCGGCAGTGGCCCCCGGGGATTCAGTTTTCAGCTGGACGGTCCTCTGGATATGCGGATGGACCGCCGGCAGGAACGTACTGCGGCGGATATTGTTGCCACCTGCCCTGCTGAGCAGCTCCAGGAAATTTTTCAGCGCTTCGGGGAGGAACCTTATGCCAAGTCGATTGCCAAAGCCCTTGTTGCTGCCCGGGCGGTAAAAGCGATTACCACCACCAGAGAGTTGGCGGAGCTAATCATGTCAATGACGCCACCGGCAAAAGCCCATCGACGTATTCATCCGGCAACCAAGGTTTTTCAAGCCTTAAGGATTGCCGTTAATGGAGAATTGCAGGCTCTGGTAGATGTACTGTCGGTGGCTCTTGAGCGACTCAACCCGGCTGGCCGCCTGGTGGTTATTGCCTATCATTCGCTGGAGGACAGGATTGTCAAACAGATGTTCAGACAATGGGCAGCCCGCTGTCTCTGCCCCCCCGATCTGCCGGTCTGCGCCTGCGGCGTAATTCCCCGGGTGCGTTTGCTGCAGCAGAAAGCGGTCGTTCCTCAAGCGGAGGAAAAGGAGCGTAATCCCCGCAGTCGCAGCGCCCGGTTGCGGGCCGTGGAACGGTTATGAAAAAGACCGGCATTTCCTGGCGTCAGATGCTCAATGGCGGTTTGGTGCTAACCCTGGTGCTGACTATTTTTCTCTATGCATGGGTTCATTACCAGGTAGTTGAGCTGGGATATCAGCTGGTGGATGTGCGCCGCAGCTTGAGGGTTGATCAGCAGCAGAATAAAAAGTTGAAAACCGAGATTGCAACCCTGATGCAGCCGGCACGTCTGGAAAAAATTGCCCGCCAGAAGTGCGGCTTGCGGTATCCTGATGCAGACCAGAAGGTAATGCTCAAATGAAGCGCCCTCGCAGAGCGGAAAACCGACGGTTGGAACATTGGAAGGCCCTGACTTTGGCGGTGGTGCTGGTGGTCGGTGCCGGTGGCCTGCTGACGCGAGCTTACTATCTGCAGGTTGTCCGGTATGATTTTTTTCTGGCCAGGTGTCGTTGCCAGAACAGTCTGGCGGTGGAGATCAGACCCGAGCGGGGAGAAATTCTTGATGCCCGGGGGAAGAAGCTTGCCATCAGCCTGGAGACTGAATCCATCTGCGTACGGCCGCAAAAGGTGGAAAATAAAAAACAGCATGCCGGTACGTTGGCCCGGATCCTTGGTCTTTCCCGGCAAGAGGTGTACCGCAAGCTGCAGAGCAAAAAGCCTTTTGAATGGCTTGATCGGGATGTTCTCCCCAGTCAGGCTGAAGCGGTGCGGAAATTAAAACTCAAGGGGGTTGAGTTTGCCAAGGAGAGCCGGCGTTTTTATCCCAACCGAGAATTGGCCGGCCAGCTTCTGGGTTTTGTCGGTGTTGATAATACCGGGCTGGAAGGACTTGAGCTGCGTTATAACCGCCATCTGCAGGGCAAGAGGAATGTGGTTTTCCTTGAGCGGGATGCCCGTCGTCGGGTTCTTGATCCCCAGGGGCTGGGGGCTCCGGAAGGGGTGCGGGGACGGGTCGTCAAACTGACCATTGATCGGGCGATTCAGTATGCGGTTGATCAGGAATTGGCCCGGGCAGTGAAAAGTTCCCAAGGTGCGAGAGGGCTTGCGCTGGTAATGGATGTGGATAGTGGCGCTGTGCTGGCCATGTCCCACTATCCGTTTTTCAATCCCAACTCGTTTTCCAGCTCTCAGCCGCAGATCTGGCGCAACCGGGCCATCGTCGACGTTATCGAGCCTGGCTCAACTTTTAAGGTTTTTACCGTTGCAGCCGCACTGGAAAAGGGCGTCATCAGCCCCACGGAGCTGATCGACTGTGAAGGCGGCAAATATCGAGTGGGTGGTCGAACGATTCATGACACCCACGAGTATGATGAGCTTAGTGCCGGTGAGATTGTTAAGTTTTCCAGTAATATCGGTTGTTCAAAAATCGCTGCGCTGCTGGGCAGGCAATCGTTGTATGAGTTCCTTCAGCGCTGTGGTTTTGGGGAAAAAACCGACATTGATTTCCCTGGAGAAAAACCGGGAACGCTGCGTGATTGGCAGCAATGGAAAGAAATCGATTTTTGCAACATCTCGTTTGGTCAGGGGGTTGGGGTGACACCGGTACAGCTGGCCAGTGCTTATGCCATGCTGGCCAACGGCGGCTACCGGGTAAAACCATACCTGGTTGACCAGATTGTTGATGAAAGCGGTTGGAAGGTATATCAGCATCACCCGGAAAAATCACGAAGCCAGGTGCTGTCGCCAGCGGTTGCCAGTCAGGTTTCGGCGATGTTGGAGATGGTGGTGGAGGATGATGGTACTGCCCCGGAAGCCGCGATTCCCGGCTACTGGGTGGCCGGAAAAACCGGCACGGCACAGAAGTATGACCAGCAGAAAAAATGCTATTCCCGGTCCGATTACCTGGCCTCGTTCATTGGTTTTATCCCGGCTCCGGAAGGCTCCGGCAAGCTGCTCATCTATGTGCTGATTGATGAACCCCGGACCAGCATTTACGGCGGCATGGTGGCGGCGCCGGCTTTCCGCCGGATTGGCCAGCGGGTTATGGCATATCTTAATGTTGAGCCATCCAGCCGCGTAACGCTGGTTCAGGGTCAGGGGGCATTGCCTGCCGGCAGGATGTCGTTGGCGACCGCACCGGTCAGGGAAGAGGAAGGTGTTGTGCCGGTAGCCGCTGGGGTGATGCCTGATTTTTCCGGTTGTTCGTTGCGTGAGGTGCTATCGCATTTTGGTACATTACCCGGGCCGCTGAAGATTGAAGGCAGCGGGCGGGTTAAAAAGCAGAAACCACTGCCTGGCAGGCGCCTGATGGCGGGAGCCGGGATTGAATTTGTTTTAACTGCGGAAAATTAATTAATTCGTTCATCTGGTGTAATGAATGAGTCTGGATGGACAGATAAGACACGGGAAATGGTCGAGTGGGCAAAGCAGATCCAACAGAGATGATCCTTCCCCTTAAACAGCTGCTTGATTGCTGTCAGGTGGAAACGTTGGCTGGCGATCATGGGGTGATGATCACCTCGGTGGTGTCCGATTCACGTCAGGTCATTGCCGGCAGTTTGTTCGTGGCGGTTTCGGGAACGGCTGTTGATGGTCATCAGTTTATTGCCGATGCCTGGCGGCGGGGAGCGGCAGCGGTGTTGGTTGATTCACCGACGGTGTTTGTTACTCAGCATAGCGCTTTGCCGGCTGGCCGGGCCCTCTGCCTGGTTGCGGACAGCCGCAAATCTCTGGCTCTGCTGGCAGCCTGCTGGCATGGTTTCCCGGCCCAGAAGCTGCATCTGATCGGCATTACGGGGACCAACGGCAAAACAACCGTTTCCTACCTGCTGGAACACCTGCTGCAAGGGGCCGGATTTCAAGTGGGAGTGGTGGGTACCGTCAGCTACCGTTTTTCCGGTACCGAGCGGGTGGCGGACCGGACAACGCCGGGGCCGGAGCAGCTGCAACAGCTGCTCCGCCAGATGGTTGATGCCGGGGTTACCTGTTGCATCATGGAGGTGTCCTCCCATGCCCTGATCCAGGAGCGGGTCTATGGCCTGCCTTTTGCCGAGGTGGTGTTTACCAACCTGACCCACGAACATCTCGATTATCATCGGGATATGGAGGACTATTTCCAGGCTAAAAAGCGACTTTTTGCCGACGAGCATCGTCAGGCGGTGAAAATAATCAACAGTGATGATCCCTGGGGTTGCCGCTTGCTGGCGGAAGTGGCAGAACCGAAAGAATCCTATGGACTCATAGACCATCCCGACTTATTGGCGGCTGAACTTCGGCTTACTTCCCAGGGAGCCCATTTTGTTCTCTCAACGGCAGGTGAAGCCTTGGCCTTCCAATCGCCGTTGATCGGCCGTTTCAACGTTGCCAATGTGCTGGCGGCGGTGGCGGCTGCCAGGCGGTTGGGGTGTGGAGTGGCAGAACTGCAACAAGGAGTCGCCAGCTTTTCCTCGGTTCCGGGACGTCTGGAACGGGTGCCAAACCAGCGCCGGATTCATGTTTTTGTCGATTATGCCCATACACCCGATGCCCTGGAAGGCGTCTTGAGTACCCTGAAAGAAACGGTATCCGGCGGCCGTCTATTGACCCTGTTCGGCTGCGGCGGTAATCGTGACCGTCAGAAAAGACCGGCCATGGGAGCCATTGCCCAGCGTTACAGCGACCTGGTGGTAGTGACCAGCGACAATCCCCGCCATGAAGATCCGGAAGTGATTATCGCCGATATTCTGTCAGGGATGGAGCAGTCCCCGGCAGTGATCGTGGAAGTAGATCGCCGACGGGCCATAAGCAGGATTATCGCCGCCAGCTGTCCCGGGGACCTGGTGCTGCTGGCCGGTAAAGGGCACGAGACCTATCAGCAGGTTGGTGCTAGACAGCTTCCTTTTGACGATGTTGCGGTGGCGCGGGAGGTTATGGCAGCGTGAAAAGTCTCCCGGTGCAGACTATTGAGTTGACCCTTGCCGAGGCCATTGCGGTGCTGAAAGCCACACCATTGTCGGTTGTTGGTCAGGCCACAGCTCTGGCAGGGGTGGCAACCGACAGCCGCCAGGTGCAACCGGGCAATCTTTTTTTCTGTCTTAAGGGTGATCGGTTTGACGGTCATGATTTTATTCCCCAGGCGGTGGCCGGAGGCGCCGCTGCGGTGGTTGTCGCGGCTGACGAAGAGCTCGATAGGCAGGTAGCGTGTACCACCTCCCTACTGGTGGTGGATGATCCCCTGAAAGCTTTGGGTGATCTGGCCTCCTGGTGGCTGGCAAAAACGCTGCCGAAAGTGATTGCGGTTACCGGCTCGAACGGTAAAACGACAACCAAGGAGATGATTGCCGCCGTTCTGGCGCGGCAGTGGAATGTCCATCGGAACAGGGGTAATTTCAATAATCTTATTGGCGTTCCCTTGACCATCTTTGATGTGCACCAGGGGCATCAGGTGGTAGTGCTGGAGATGGGGATGAACCGACCGGGAGAAATTGCCCGGCTGGCGGCCATCAGCCGTCCCCATGGGGTGGTGTTGACCAATGTGGCCGAAGCTCATCTTGAGGGATTGGGATCACTTGAGGCCATTGCCCGGGCGAAAAGCGAAATTTTTGCCGGTCTTCGGGAGCAGGGCTATATTGTCTACAACGCTGATGACCCGCAGGTTGCCAGGATCGTTGCCGAAGCTGGGCGGGAGTATGCCCGTCAGTGGCGGCTGATGCCGGTTACCATGAAGGATGCAGCCGGCTGGTCCATGCGGGCAATCGATATTGACAGTCAAGAGGATGGGGTTTGCTTTGTGTTGGAATCAGATGAGTGTGAACGTCAGCCGATTGTGCTGCCGCTGTGGGGGCGGCATAATATCATGAATGCCCTGTTGGCAGCGGCGGTTGCCAGGGTTGAGGGGGTATCGCTGGAAGATGTTGGCCGGGCCCTGGAGGGGATGAACTCCATGGCCGGGCGGCTTTGCACCCATCTGCTGCCATCGGGGCGGATAGTTATTGATGATACCTATAACGCCAACCCGGCCTCGATGATGGCTTCCCTGGAAACCTTGAATGAAATGCGTGGCCACCGGTATGCGGTAGCGGTTCTGGGCGATATGTTTGAACTGGGTTCGGCGGCCGACCAGCTGCACTATCAGGTGGGTGCTTTCGCCGCCCGGACGAAGCCGGACCTTCTGATCACCTACGGTACCCGTTCCCGGGAACTGGCTCGCGCGGCGATGGAGGAGGGCATGCCGCCCTCGGCAATTGCTTCCTTTGTCCCCGGAGAGGAGGCGGCATTAACGGCCCTGCTCCAGCAGCGGCTGGTGAGTGACCATATTATTTTAGTCAAGGGATCCCGGGCAATGGCAATGGACAAGCTGGTTGCACAGCTGCTGGCGGAAGAGGGGGCGGGATCATGATCTACCATCTTCTCTATCCGCTGCATAACCTGTGGGGTATCTTTAATGTTTTCAAATATATCTCTTTCAGGACTATTTATGCCAGCTTGACGGCATTGTTCCTGGCTTTTTATCTGGGGCCGAAGGTAATCAAGTGGTTGCGAAAACTCCAGCTTGGCCAAGTGATCCGCGAGGATGGGCCACAGTCACATCTGGACAAGGCCGGGACGCCGACAATGGGCGGTACCCTGATCCTTTTTTCGGTGGTGGTTTCAACCCTGCTCTGGGCAAACCTGGCCAATGGCTATATCTGGCTGGTCATTATGGTTGCCCTGAGCTTTGGGTTTATCGGTTTTATCGATGATTACCGGAAAATGGTCCATAAAAATGCCAAGGGGCTGTCGGCAAGAAAAAAACTTGGCCTGCAGCTTTTGGTGGGTGTCTTTTTTACCTGCTGTCTTTTTTTCATGTCATCCTATCCTTCGACCCTGATGGTGCCCTTTTTTAAGCGCTTTGTTCCTGATCTTGGCTGGTGGTATATTCCTTTCGGTACCCTGGTGGTGGTTGGAGCCTCCAACGCGGTCAACCTTACTGATGGCCTCGACGGCTTGGCCACCGGTCCGTCAATTATCTCCTTCAGCGTTTATCTGCTGTTTGCCTACCTGGCCGGGAACCTGAGATTAGCGGAGTATCTGCAGATTACCTATTTGCCCGGGGTCGGCGAATTGGCCATCTTCTGTGGCGCCATGGTGGGAGCGCTGTTGGGGTTCCTCTGGTTCAATACCTATCCGGCCGCCATCTTCATGGGTGATGTTGGTTCCCTCGCCCTGGGCAGCTGCCTGGGAGCGGTGGCGGTGATGACCAAACAGGAGATGGTGCTGCTTTTGGTGGGCGGTATTTTTGTCCTTGAAACCCTGTCCGTCATTATCCAGGTGCTTTCTTTCAAACTCATAGGAAAACGGGTTTTCCGGATGGCGCCGTTGCATCATCATTTTGAGCTAAAGGGCTGGGCGGAGCCCAAAGTTATTGTCAGGTTTTGGATTATCTCGATTATGCTGGCGCTGCTGGCTTTAAGTACGCTTAAGCTGCGTTAGGGGTGATGGAGATACTTTACAGCAGAGAGATTTCTCTGCGGAGGAATACGGCTGGGGCATTGCAGGGTAATGGATAACAGAGGAACAACAGCTGGTGTCATGGAACATCCCGGCAGCCTGAAAAAAGGTACAGAAAATCTGCCCCCTCTGCGCCTGCGGGATAAAAAAGTGCTGGTGGTGGGTTTGGGCATCAGCGGTGAAGCGGTAGCTTCCTTTCTCTGCCGGCAGGGGGCGCTGGTCTCCGTGTCTGATCATCGGCCGGCTGACGAGCTGGTAGACAGTATCGGCCGCCTGCAGAGTCTGCCATTGCTTACGATTGAAACGGGTGGGCATTCTCAAGAACTGTTTCTCAGGCAGGATCTGATTGTCGTCAGTCCCGGCGTCCCTCTTGTCCTTGAGGTGATCAGCCAGGCTCGCAAAAAAGGTATTCCGGTTATTGGTGAGCTTGAGCTGGCTGGTAGATCTGTTTCCCTGCCCCTTATCGGCCTGACGGGGACCAACGGCAAGACCACCACGGTGACCCTTTTGGGTGAGCTGTTCGCCGCTGCCGGGTTTCATCCTTTTGTCGGCGGCAATATTGGTACGCCGGCAATCGAAATGGCCCGGGACGACGCCGACTGGGATGTGGGGATTCTTGAATTGAGCAGTTTTCAGCTTGAAGGAATTGAGCAGTTTCGCCCCCATGTGGGGATAATCCTCAACGTAACCCCTGACCATCAGGACCGCTATCCTAGCCATGAAGCCTATCTGCAAGCGAAGATGAAAATCATGCAATGCCAGGGGCGGGATGATTTTCTGTTGCTCAACAGAGATGATCTCCTGCTTGCCGATCAGTTACAGCTGCTGCATGAGCGCTGGTTGAGGGGCGAGTCGGTGCCCCGGCCGGTGTCTTTCAGCTGTCGAACCATGGTGGAAGACGGCGGCTGCTGTCTGGGAGGCAAGATTGTCTGCCATATATCCGGCAACGACGGCGGGCGTTCATGTACCGTGCCACTGCCGGAAGTGCACATGCCGGGTGAGCATAATCGCAGTAATCTCCTGGCGGCCTTTCTGGCGGGTTTTCTCTATGGCCTTGATCCCCGGGTGATGCTGGCAACCATCAGCGCCTTCAAAGGCCTGCCCCATCGCCTGGAGTTTGTCGCCCGGGTGGCGGGCATTGAGTATGTCAATGACTCAAAAGCCACCAACCTGGATGCGGTGGCCCGGGCGATCGACAGTTTTGATCAACCCATCGTGCTGCTGCTCGGCGGCCGGGACAAGGGGGCATCGTTCGGCGATTTGGCTGGCGTCATGGGCGGCCGGGTGCGGGATATTGTCCCCTTTGGTGAAGCAGCAGATCTGATTGCCCGCCAACTGCCTCACTTTTATGCCGGTGAGCAGGCAGCCAATCTCCGGGAGGCGGTCATCAAGGGCACCACGTTAGCCCATGCCGGTGATGTGGTCCTCCTGTCGCCCGGATGTGCGAGCTTTGATGAGTTTGCCAGTTACCGCCATCGGGGGGATTGCTTTAAATCGGTGGTCAGCGAACTTGCCTCGGGAGCCCTGCCATGAAGCGTATGGAGATTATCCTCCTGAGTACCGTTGCCTGCCTTCTGACCATTGGGGTTTTGATGATTTTCAGCGCCAGTGCCGTGTTGGCCAAAAACACCTATAACAACAGCTACTATTTCCTCTTCAAACAGCTGGCTTTTTTGGTTCTGGGCGGTGCCAGTATGATGATCTGCTGGTTGCTGGATTATCATTGGTGGGAAAAACTATCGGTGCCGCTGATGGCGTTCAGCGCAATCCTGCTGATTATGGTTCTTATCCCGGGGATTGGCCATCGTGCCGGGGGGGCAAGTCGATGGTTGCAGACGCCTTTCTTCTCCATTCAGCCGGCAGAGTGTTGCAAGTTGGTGATGGTGATCTACCTGGGGGCTTATCTGACCAGGAAGGAGGCGCGCATGCGGGAGTTCAAGCGTGGCCTGCTGCCGCCGCTGCTGATTTTGGGTATGTTTGTTGGTTTGCTGATGCTGGAACCTGATTTTGGCACTTCGGTGATCATCCTTGTTCTGGCGTTTATGCTGAGCTGGATTGGCGGCGCTCGTGTTGTCCATCTGCTTTCCCTGGCCCTGCTGGCTCTGCCGGGTCTGGCTCTGGCTGTAGTTTTTTCTCCTTATCGGATGAAGCGGATTCTCACCTTTCTTGATCCCTGGCAGGATCCCACCGGCAACGGTTTCCAGGTTATCCAATCAATGATAGCCCTGGGGGTTGGTGGGATCAACGGGGTTGGTTTGGGCAACGGCAAACAGAAACTGTTTTTCCTCCCTGAACCCCATACCGATTTTATTGTGGCCGCCATTGGTGAAGAGATGGGGTTTATGGGGATCTGCTTCCTGATTCTGGTGCTGCTGATATTCCTCTTTGTCGGTCTGAGGATTGCACTTGCCAGCAAGGATCGTTTTGGTTTGCTGCTGGCTACCGGGCTGACTTTTCTCATTGTCCTCCAGATGCTGGTCAATATGGGGGTGGCTATGGGGGTGCTACCCACCAAGGGGTTGACCTATCCCTTCTTGAGTTATGGTGGGACCTCCTTGCTAATCAGTATGACAGCGGTGGGTATTTTGTTGAATATCTGCCGGCAGCCGGAAACTGGCCGTGATCGGCAGCGTTTTTTCAGGAAATAAATTCATGAAACAGCCAAAGACAATTATGCTGGCCGGAGGTGGGACTGGAGGGCACCTGTTTCCCGGTATTGCCCTGGCCCAGGAATTCCGGCGGCGTTTTCCTGAGGTTATGATCGTTTTTGTCGGCACCCGGAAAGGGCTGGAAAGCAGGGTCATACCTCCCCTGGGCTACCGCCTGGCTTTTATGAACATCAGCGGCATGGTGGGCAAAGGGCTGCGAGAAAAACTGCGGGTTATGGGAGGGTTGCCGGCGGCTTTGATTCAGGCCCTGGTGTTCATAGTTCGTTATAAACCGGATTTGGTGATTGGCCTGGGTGGCTATGCCAGTGCTCCCATGCTGGTGGCCGCCCGTCTGGCCGCCATCCCGCTGGTGATCCAAGAACAGAATGCCTTTCCCGGGGTGGTAAATCGGCTTCTGGCTCCTTTGGCAGCAACGGTTTTTGTCGCCTTTGAAGAAGCCAGAAAGCATCTCTATAGCCGGAAAATTATTAATTGTGGCAATCCGGTCCGCCTTGATTTTGCCACCCAGACTGAAACCGGCCGCCGAGGCAGACATGAATTGACTATGTTGGTTGTCGGTGGCAGTCAGGGAGCCCATTCTCTTAACACCGCGGTACCGGAGGCTTTGGTTCGCCTGCAGGCGGTCGGTGTGGTGCTGAAGGTTATTCATCAGACCGGCAGCCGTGATTATGCCCAAGTGCAGGCGGCTTACCAGGCGAATGGCATTGAGGCGGAGGTGGCGGAATTTTTTCCTGATATGGCACCGCAGTATGCTGCTGCCGATCTGGTTGTCAGTCGAGCGGGTGCCTTGACGTTGGCGGAACTGGCCCTCGTCGGCAGGCCGGCAATCCTGGTCCCCTATCCCCATGCCGCCCATGACCACCAGGATTTTAACGCCAGAGTTTTTATGGCTCGTGGAGCTGCCTTGATGATTCGCGACCATGAGTTAAACGGGGAGTCATTGGCCGAGATGCTGCAGCCTTTGCTGCAGGACCGCAGCCGTTTGCAGAGCATGCAGGCGGCCGCGGCAGCCCTAGGATGCCCGAGGGCAGTCGGCGAGATTGTCGATCGTTGTCTGGGGATACTGTCCTTGACAACGGGAGAGGTTTCGGAGGCGCGTGAAGATGCACCATAAGGTAAAAAGGATCCACTTTATCGGTATTGGCGGCATCGGAATGAGCGGGATCGCCGAAGTGCTGCTTAACCTTGGGTATCAGGTGACCGGCTCTGATCTACGACAAACCCCGATTACCGATCGCCTGGCGGAATTAGGGGCCGAAATCTATTTAGGGCATTCGCGGCAGCATGTGGGGGATGTGCAGGTGGTGGTTCGTTCGACCGCTGTAAAAAATGATAATCCTGAACTGGTTGAAGCGCTGGAGCGGGCGATCCCGGTTATTCCCCGGGCTGAAATGCTGGCAGAACTGATGCGGCTGAAATATGGCATTGCCGTAGCCGGAACCCACGGCAAAACCACCACGACCTCGATGATTGCCACTATGCTCAGCGGCACCGATCTGGATCCAACCATTGTTATTGGTGGTCGTCTGGATAGTCTGAAGAGCAATGCCCGCTTGGGACAGGGGGAAATCCTGGTTGCCGAGGCCGATGAAAGCGACGGCTCCTTCATGGCGCTTTCACCGATTATCGCGGTGATTACCAATATTGATCGGGAGCATCTTGATCACTACCAGGGGGGTCTGGCGGAAATTGAGGATACGTTTGTCGCATTTGCCAATAAAGTGCCTTTTTACGGTTTGGTTATTGTCTGTCTTGATGATCCTCGGGTTCAGGAAATTATCCCGCGTCTCAGCCGCCGTTTGTGTACGTATGGTTTCAGCCCCCAGGCCGATTTTCAGGCCATTGATGTTCGCATAGAGGGCATGCACAGCTCTTTTACGGTGGTCAGCAATGATCAGGTTTTCGGGGAGATAACCATTGGTCTGCCAGGGCGCCATTATGTGCAGAATGCTCTGGCGGCAGTTGCTGCTGGTTTTGAACTGGGGCTCGATTTTGCCCTTATCCAGCGGAATCTTGAGATGTTTGCCGGTGTGCAGCGTCGGATGCAGGTTCTGGGGGAGTGTCGGGGAGCGCTGGTTATCGATGATTATGGCCACCATCCAACCGAGATCAAGGTTACTCTGGCGGCGTTGCGCCAGGCTTTTCCCGGTCGGCGGTTGCTGGTGGTTTTCCAGCCGCATCGCTATACCAGGACCCAGCATCTGTTCCATGAATTTTTGGTTGCTTTCAATGAGGCGGATGAATTGCTGGTCAGCGATATCTACCCGGCCGGTGAATCACCCATTGCCGGGGTCAGTGGCGAGCATCTGGCCGATGAAATTCGCCATCACGGTCACAAAAATGTCCACTATCGTTCTGATCATCAAGGTATCCTTGACTATCTGGCTGAGCATGTCCAGGAGAACTACGTGGTCATTACCTTTGGCGCCGGCGACATTACCAGGGTAGCGCATGCTCTGGCCGGTTCATAAAAGATGACCTGGACGAAGGGAACATGCTTGTCGAGGAATATGTTTTCGCGGAGGGCAGCAAAACCGAATTTTTTACGTTCCAGCAGAGGAGGAGAATAATGCATCAGGAAGGGAACAAGATAACAAAAGCCGGAGTCGTACTGGTTATGGTGTTGATGGTTTTTTATGTGGCTGCCTGTGCTACCCCCGGCGGACGCTCAGCGGGGCAGGTGCTGGATGACAGTGCCATTGCGACGACCATAAAAACCAAGCTGGTCAGTATGCCGGGTGTCAGGTCGCTGGGCATCGATGTTGATGTTCATCAGGGGGAGGTAGTGCTTTCCGGCCGTGTTCACAGTGAAAATGAGGAGGCTCGGGTTCTTGATGCCACGCGAAATGTTCAGGGGGTGCGGAAAGTTACCAGTATGTTGAAGATTATTCCCTGATGCAGGCTGTTAATCAGGTCGTACTTGCTGATGAGATCATTGCCGGGCTGGTCCGGGAGTTTGGCAGCCAGGTGCAGCAGGATGTGCCGTTGGCCGGTCGAACGACGATGAAAGTCGGGGGTATTGCCCGCCTCTATCTTACGCCACACGGAACTTCCCAACTGCAAGGCATGCTGGCCAGGTTGAAACAGCTCTCAGTGCCGGTTCTGGTGCTTGGCGGCGGTGCCAATGTGGTGGTTGCTGATGAGGGGGTAAGCCGGGCGGCGGTGATTAGTGTGATGGAACATATGAACAATATTGCCGATATCCGGATTCAGCGTGGGCAGGTGAGCGTCACCGCGGAGGCTGGCGTACGATTAACCACCCTGGTGCAGTTCTGCCAGCAGCAGGGTTGGGGTGGGATGGAATTTCTTGCCGGTATCCCCGGTTCCGTCGGTGGCGCGGCGGTTATGAACGCCGGGGCCTTTGGTCGGGAGTTTGGTGATCTGCTCATGGCCATGAGTTGTTGTGACTATGATGGACAGTTGTCTTGCTGTTCCAGAAACGAGTTGTTCATGACCTATCGTGATGGGGGGGTGGCACCGGATCAGGTGGTCGTTTCGGTGTGCTTGTTGCTGCAACCGGCATTACCGGAAACTATCGCCGCCAAGATGGCTGAGTACCGTGAAATTCGCCGCCAGCGGCAGCCGTGGGGAGTCCCTTCAGCTGGCTCCGTGTTTAAAAATCCTCCGGGCGATTATGCCGGGCGTCTCATTGAAGCGGCTGGCTGTCGTGGCCGCCGCCAGGGCAAGGCCCGGGTTGCTGATCAGCATGCCAATTTCATCACGACTGAACCGGGAGCGACGGCAGCAGATGTCTTTCGGCTTATCGATGAGGTGAAAATGCTGGTTTACCGGCAATTTGGCGTTTTGTTGGAAGAGGAAATTATCCGGTTTAGTGATGATCATTGTCTCGTTGTTTCTGACGTCCCGCAAGAGGAGATGTGATGAACTTTTCCCTTGACCAGCTGAAAAAGAAAAAGATTGGAGTCCTTTTGGGAGGCTTGTCAGCCGAACGGGAAATTTCTTTAAAAACCGGTGCTGCGATACAATCGGCCTTGGAACGGAGCGGTTATCGTACCGTGGCGATTGACGTTGGTCGTGATCTCCCATTCCGTCTGCGTGAGGAGCAGATTGACGTTGCGTTCATTGCCCTCCATGGTCGCTATGGTGAGGATGGTGTTGTCCAGGGGGTTTTGGAGCTGCTGCAGATTCCTTATACCGGTCCTGGCGTGATGGCCAGCAGTGTGGCGATGAATAAGCTGATAACCAAACATCTGCTGCGCAGTGCCGGAATTGCCACCCCCGCATATCTGTCCTGTCATGATCAGGTTGATGTGGTGCCTGATGCAGGGTCGCTGGGTTATCCGCTGGTGGTCAAGCCGGTCAGTGAAGGTTCCAGTCTGGGAGTTGCTATTGTAGAGCGGCATTCTGATCTGGCAGCGGCGATGGCCGGGGCTTTTCGCTATGAACGGGAGATCCTGCTGGAGCAGTATATCCCTGGCAGGGAAATTACCGCCTCTGTACTCAATGGAACCCCGTTGCCTCTCATTGAAATTTGCCCGGCCGCCGGTTTCTACAGCTATCAGGCAAAATATACGGCCGGAGAGACGGACTATCTGGTGCCGGCGCCACTTGCCCCGGTGTTGACCAGATCGATCCAGAGCCTGGCCCTGGCCAGCTGCCGGGTTACAGACTGTTGTCAAGGGGCTGTCCGGGTTGATTTCCGTCTCAGCCCTGATGCAAAAGCATATGTTATTGAAATCAATACCATTCCTGGGATGACCGCCACCAGCTTGCTGCCCAAGGCGGCGGCAGCGGCCGGGATGGGATTTGAGGCTCTGATTGAAACAATCGTCTCCGGGGCGTCTTTAAAATGTAGGTCGTAGGGTATATCCTGTGGCTGAAAGCCGGAAAAAAAAGCTGGTCAATTCACGCCGGGAACTGAACCGTAGCCGCCGGCAGAAAAAGAAAAGAGAGTTCAGAACATGGGTTCCCAAGGCAGTTATAATACTGATGTTAGTGGGATGTTCCCTGCTGCTCTGGACCAAAAAGGCAGACTTTGCTGCCGGCATCAGGCAAGAGCTTCGTAATCGACAGCTGTTAACGGTAAAGGAGGTTGTTGTGGAAGGTCATTATCAAACAGTCAAAGATGATATTGTGCAGCAGTTGGAGGTGGACCCTGGCATGCTCCTGTTCGATGCCGACCTGTCACTCATGCGGGGACGGGTGGAACGGTTGCCCTATGTGCAGACGGCCCAGGTATGCCGGCAGTGGCCTGACAGGCTGATGGTATCAGTGGCTGAACGGGTTCCGGTTGCCATGGTCAACCTGGATGGTCTCTACTATGTAGATTGCCACGGACAGATTTTCAAACGGGTGGAACAGGGGGAGGAAGTGGATCTGCCGGTGCTTACCGGCTTGAACACCGAGATGCTCCAGAAGAATCCTGAAGCTGGCCGAGCTATGCTGACCCTGGGGCTGGCGATGCTGGGCTGCTGGCAGGGGGAGGATGATTATGCCCAGGAAGGATTGTCGGAGATTCATCTTGATGACACCTTCGGCCTGACCATCTATACCCGTCGTCATGCATGGCAGGTTGAATTGGGGCTGGAAGCTTTTGGCGTCAAACTTCAACAGTGGTACAAGGTGGTGCAGTACCTGGGAACCGAAGGAAACCGGGCTCAGCGTTTTGACTGCCGCAGCAGTCATGCGGTGGTGGTTGGTTATCAAAGCGCTGTACAGTAACCGGCGCCAAGGATCGGGGGAACCATGTCCAAAAATAATCAGGTGATCGTTGGGTTGGATATCGGCACGACGAAAATCTGTGCCATTGTCGGCAGGGTTACGGCCGATGAGGTGGAAATCATCGGGATCGGCACCCATCCGTCTGAAGGGCTGCGCAAGGGAGTGGTGGTCAATATTGACAGTACGGTTGAGTCAATCAAAAAAGCCATCCACGAAGCTGAAATGATGTCAGGCTCTGACATTAAGGCGGTGGTAACCGGGATTGCCGGGGCTCATATCAAAGGCTTTAACAGCCATGGGATCATCGGGGTAAAAGATCATGAAGTGTCAGCCAAGGATGTTGAAAAGGTCTTGGAAGCCGCCAAGGCAGTGGCCATTCCCCTGGATCGGGAAGTTGTGCATACCCTGGCCCAGGAGTTCATTATTGATGAGCAGGATGGGATCCGGGATCCGGTGGGGATGTCCGGGGTCCGTCTGGAAGTCAAAGTTCATATTGTTACTGCCGCCGTTGCTTCAGCCCAGAATATTGTTCGCTCCTGCAATAGGGCCGGGCTGGAGGTGGCCGACATCGTTCTGCAGCAGATTGCTTCCAGCGAAGCGGTGCTGACCGATGAAGAGAAAGAGCTGGGAGTTGTAGTTATCGATATCGGCGGTGGGACGACGGATATTGCCGTGTTTGCCAATGGCAGTATCTGCTATACCGCCTCCCTGCCTTTGGGGGGCAACCAGTTGACCAGCGATATTGCCGTTGGCCTGCGCACTCCGGTGACGGCTGCTGAAAAAATCAAGAAAAACTATGGTTGTGCCATGATCTCCCTGATTGATCATAATGATACTATCGAGGTTCCCAGTGTCGGCGGTCGGCAGCCGCGGGTGTTGTCACGGCAGATTCTCGGAGAAATTATTGAGCCTCGGATGGAGGAGATCTTGGAACTGGTGAAGCGGGAACTCTACAAATCGGGTTTTTATGATCAGGTGGTTTCCGGGGTGGTGCTCACCGGCGGTTCATCGTTGATGCCCGGGGTTGAAGAACTGGCGGAGATGGTTTTTGAGATGCAGGCAAGGGCTGGCATTCCCCAGCATGTCGGGGGGCTTTTGGATATTGTCAGAAGTCCCATGTATGCCACCGGTGTCGGTCTGTTGATCCATGGCTCAAAAACGTTGGAGTCGTCGGGGCGGTTCAGTACCAGTGATAAAAATTTATTCAACAAACTTTATACACGAATGAAAAATTGGTTTGCCGAATTTTTTTAAGCGAGCGAGGGGAGGAAAAATCATGTTTGAATTTGACGAGCGGTCACGGTTGCAGGCCAATATCAAGGTGATTGGTATCGGCGGGGGTGGCAGTAACGCGGTGAACAGCATGATCAATGCCGGGGTTCAGGGGGTTGATTTTGTCGTCGCCAATACCGATGCCCAGGCACTGGAGGCATCACCGGCAGCAATCAAGCTGCAGCTTGGCTCCAGGCTGACCCGCGGGTTGGGTGCTGGTGCGAACCCGGAGGTGGGACGCAATGCCACCATCGAAGATACGGAAAAAATTTCCGAGCTTTTGACCGGGGCGGACATGGTATTTATCACTGCCGGGATGGGCGGCGGCACCGGGACCGGCGGCGCCCCGGTGGTGGCCAAGCTGGCCAAGGAGTTTGGTGCCCTGGCGGTTGCGGTGGTCACTAAACCGTTCAGTTTCGAAGGCAGGAAACGGCTGCAGCAAGCCGAGGACGGGTTGGCAGAATTGCGGGAAAGCGTCGATGCCCTGATAACCATTCCCAACCAACGTCTGCTGAATATTGTTGGCAAGAATACCTCAATGGTGGAAGCCTTCCAGAAAGCAGATGAGGTTCTGGTCCAGGCGGTGCGCAGTATTTCCGACTTGATCAACGTTCATGGCTTAATCAACCTTGACTTTCAGGATGTTAAAACGGTTATGACCAATACCGGTCTGGCTCTCATGGGAACCGGGATCGCCAGCGGCGAAAATCGGGCAGTGGAAGCTGCTCAGCAGGCGGTGGCGTCACCGTTGCTGGAGGATATAAGCATTCAGGGTGCCAAGGGCATTCTGATCAATATTACTGCCGGCAGCCAGTTGACCCTCTTCGAAGTGAGTGAAGCTTCAACCCTGATCCAGGAAGAAGCCCACGAGGATGCAAACATTATTTTCGGTGCGGTACTGGACGAATCGATGGGCGATGACATCAGGGTGACGGTCATTGCCACTGGTTTTGAGCCGATTCGCGGGATCAAAGGGCCGGGCCTGGGGCGTAAATACCATCCCGTGTCTCCCCGCCGGGATCTTGACCGGCCGGCATTCCAGACCCGGACCGCTGCCAGAGAGCGCCAAGAAATTGTCCGGACGGTGAAAAAAGTTGTCGGAGCCGACAGTGATGCTGATTTTGAGCTGGAAGATTATGATTTTCCGACCTTTCTCCGGCGGCAGTTGGATTAAGACACGGTTGCCCATGGTGTTCCATTTTTGCCGTGCTTTGGTTGCCTCGTGAAATAGTGCCGTTTGTATGGGTGAAAATCCAGGCTATGCCTGCTCCCTCGCTCAGGGTAGCGTGTCTTTTCAGCTGTGCCGGCAGTATTTCTTGGTGATCAATGACGTCGTAAAACTGATAACGAAGTCATCGTGTGTCTTGCAGTCATGAAGAGAATCCGTGTTTTGATGGTGGATTGTATAGCCCGTTCTTAAACAATAGAGAGCGGCCGTTTTTCTCGGCCGCTCTCTGTCCATGAGGACCAGAAAGGGAGTTTTTCACTTGCACTCAGCTTACAGTCCTCCTTTTACTCTTTTTCTGCCCCAGGGCAATCACCCTTCGTCCATCCGCTGCCAGGAAATTTTACGGGAGCTGTCCGGCAAAAGATTGGTATGTCTTGGCTGGTGGGGGACTCAGCAGGTTGTTGTCAAGGTTTTTCCCCGCCGCCGGCAGTCCAGGCGCTATTGGCAGCGGGAGGACCGGGGTGTCAGAGCACTGGCTGCGCGGGGAATCTTGACGCCGGAAATCCTTTATTCCGGTTCACTGGCTGAAGAGCAAGGTGATGTGGTGGTGCTCCCTTTTCTCGCCACGGGTATGACGGCGCTGCAGCTATGGCAAGAAGCTGCCGATGATGATGCCCGCCAGCGGCTTTTGGGTGCGATGGTGGTGCTTTTCGCCCATCATCACCAGCAGGGAGTATGTCAGAGAGATTTGCACCTGGGTAATTTCATGGCTGTGGGTGAAATGATCCACACTTTGGATGGTGCTGATATTGTTGTCAGTCGTAGAGAGGTGGGGATAAGAAAAGCATTGGCCAATCTGGCGCTTTTCTGGGCCCAACTGGACCCGGCATATGACCAGCTGGTTGATATCCTGTTCCCCGGCTATTGTCGGGCTAGGGGTTGGTCCTGCTCCGCGGTGCTTTGCCAGCAGCTGAAAAACCGTATTGCTGCCAGCCGGCGCTGGCGCCGGGAGAAGTATCTCAAAAAGATTTTCCGTGACTGCAGTGCTGTTGTCCGCTGCCGGGATACCGGACGCTTGATCCTTTGCAGCCGGCGCTATTATACTCCGCCAGTACGCGATTTTCTTATGGATCCCGATCCCTGGCTGTACCATTCCGCAACGCGGTTGCTTAAAGATGGCAATTCAAGCACCGTAGCCACGGTGGTGGTTGATGGCCATCCTTTGGTGGTGAAACGCTATAACAGCAAGGGCTTTATTCATGGGATAAAGAGGGCATTTCGCCGAACGCGGGCAGCCCGCTCCTGGCGCAATGCTCATCTGCTGGATTTTTATGGCATTAATACCCCCGAGCCGGTGGCACTGATTGAACGGCAACGATTGGCGGTACGCCTGCCTGCCTATTATGTTGCGGCATTGGCTGACGGTATTTTGGCCAGTGATTATTTTGCGGTGGCAGCCGTTTCCGATGAGCTGAGGCATATGGCTGCCAAAGTGGCGAGCGTGATAAAAACAATGCATGACCAAAGGATCAGTCATGGGGATCTGAAAGCCAGTAATATTGTCCTGACTGCTCATGGTCCGGCTCTTATGGACCTCGATGACATGCAGCAGCACCGCAGCGTGGCCGGTTTTGCAAAAGCGGCACGGCGGGATGTGGAGCGGTTCTTGCGCAACTGGGAAAACTATCCTGCCGTCGCTCAACTTTTCAGCTCCCTGATGAAAGGGAAGGAAGCGAGATCATGATTGTACTAGGTTTGTCGGGAGCGGTTGGCCATGATCCTTCAGCGGCGCTGTTTGTTGATGGTCGGCTGGTTGCGGCGGCCGAGGAGGAAAGGTTCCTGCGCGATAAGCATGCCAAAAATACAATGCCCTACGAGGCGACTAAATTTTGCATCGAAACAGCCGGAATAGGTCCCCATGAGATTGACGCAGTGGCATTTCCCTATGCCAAAATCAGCTTGGTGGGTCCGGGCCGCTGGCATTATGCCCGCCGCTACTGGTATGCTCCTGACCGTGCATTGACCGTTCTATTCAACGGCAACCGGCGCTACCGGCGCAACATGAAGCGGGTCCGTAAGCTTCTCGATGACTTCCGGATAGACTACAACCGCATCCGTTTTTTTCCGGTTGAGCATCATCTGAGCCATGCCAGTAGTGCCTACCATCTCAGTGGTTTCAAGGAAAAGTGTGCGGTACTCAGCATCGATGGCAAAGGGGAGTATGCGACCACCTTCTTTGGCTATGGAGAACAGGGAAAAATTCATAAGATCAAGGAATTCTACGATCCTGATTCGCTGGGTGGTTTTTACGGGGCAATAACAGAATACCTTGGTTTTGACATGCTTGATGGTGAATTCAAGGTGATGGGCATGGCTCCCTATGGTGATCCGGAGCGGTTTGATTTTTCCCGCCTGATTGCCCATGATGAGCAAGATTTCCGGGTCAACACCAAGCTGGTCAACGTTATCGGTTCCAGGCGTTACAAAGAAGGTGGCAAAGGCTATTACTTCAGCAAGGAACTGGTACGCTGGTTGGGGCCCAAGCGCCAGGGGGACGAAATCGATGATCCCTACATTGATTATGCTGCCAGTACCCAGAAACTGCTTGAAGATGTGGCCCTGCCCCTCATTGAGCATTACCTCGGGGATATTATCCGGGAAACCGGGAAAATCTGCTATGCCGGCGGTGTGGCACTCAATGTCAAACTCAACCAGAAGATCATGGAGATGGAGCATGTAAAAGAACTCTTTGTCCAGCCGGCGGCCAGTGATGCCGGTACGGCAATCGGCGCCGCCTCCTACGTCGCCAATCTGCTGGGAGATACGGTGCAGAAGCTTGAGCATGTCTATTTGGGGCCCTCTTATACGACCCAACAGTGTATTGACGCCTGCAAAGCGCATGAACGGCAGCCTGCCTGGGAGGTGGTGGCCGATCCCTCCCTGACCGGTGCGCAGCTGCTGGCCGAGGGCAACCCGGTGGCCTGGTTTCAGGGGCGGATGGAATTTGGCCCTCGCGCCTTGGGCAACCGGAGCATCCTGGGAGATCCCAGTCACCGTGGGGTGGCTGACCGGATCAATGCCCAGATCAAGTATCGGGAGCGCTGGCGACCATTCTGCCCCAGTATGTTGGACCGGGTTGCACCGGAAATTCTGCAGACCGACCACCCGTCTCCCTATATGACCTTTACCTTTACGGTTGCCGGGCAGTGGAAGGACAGAATTCCTGAAGTGGTGCATGAAGATGGGACAGCGAGGGCCCAGGTGGTTACCAGGGAAAGCAACCCGCGCTACTATCGTCTGATAGAGGAGTTGGCAAGGCTGCGCGGTGTGCCGGTAGTGCTGAATACGTCGTTGAACCGCCGTGGGGAGCCGATGATCTGTTCGCCCACCGATGCGTTGCAGATGTTTTTTGGTTCTGATCTGGAATATCTGATCATGGAAGAGGTGCTGGTCCGCAAAACCCCCACCTAGGGGCAGTGTGTAGGCTTTTGGGGTGCTGTGGCATATGTTTCACGGCCGCAGCCGACAGGAGAGTGTCTTGCATTAACCTGTTAAAAATCCATATATTTATATTATTTATTATTTTGTCAGTGGTGCTCGGTGTATAGAAAAATAAAGCCGTCAGCAAAAAAACAATGGATAACCAGGGAGTAACGAATGAATAGTGAGTTTTACCAAATATTTCGTGACTATCAGGAAATTTCTATCAGATATGATGCCTGCCATCGTGCCATCTGGTGTTACTACAATCCAGCACCCCGTCCTTGTTTTTCCATGACCGTCTTGCGTGAAGCATTGGAGATTCAGCATTCGATTATCAATTACTTCAAGCACCGGCCGGAAAAAAGCGAAGTTCCTATCCGTTATCTTATCCAGGCATCGCAAGTGCCGGGTGTTTTCAATTTGGGTGGAGATTTAGGTTTATTTATTAAATTAATTGCCGAAAGAGATCATAATAAGCTGCTGGAGTATGCCAAAGGTTGTGTTGATATCTGCTACCTCAATGCCGTAAATCTGCACTTGCCGATTACTACCATTTCTTTGGTTGAAGGGGCTGCTTTGGGAGGTGGTTTTGAATCCGCGTTGGCCGGCAACATTCTGATTGCAACCAGAAATGCTGAAATGGGTTTTCCCGAAATACGTTTTAACCTGTTTCCCGGAATGGGAGCCTACAGCCTGTTAGCCCGCACAATGGGCATTACGGTTGCTGAAACGATGATTACCAGTGGGAAAATCTATAGTGCACAGGAACTGCATGACCTGGGGGTGGTTCGTGTCCTGGCTGAGGGAGGCAAAGGGCGTGAAGCTGTTGAAACATTCATGAAACAGCACAGCCGTGTATACAATGGCATGCAGGCAATTCAGTCGGCCAGGCAGCGTTACCATCCGATAGCGTACGAAGAACTTATGGATATTACTAAAATCTGGGTTGATGCGGCTTTAAGACTTGAACCCCATGATGTACGGATGATGGAGCGTATCGTAAGAACCCAGGAACAGAAATTTTCCAAAGCTAAACAAAGATCGGTTCCTCCTCTCTTGCGAACAAAGCAGGACCGCCGGTTTGTTTCGGTCAAAACTGCTTTCCCGCTGGTGGATTGGTCCGGAGAAAAGGTATTGTTTGACCGGCGGAGAAATGTTGATCGGCGTCTGACAC
>JAFGSY010000042.1 GCA_016934315.1 Candidatus Anaeroferrophillus wilburensis
CGTCACCCCGGAGAATGACCCCAGAGAGACGGGTTTGTCTTTTCTAAATGGTGGAGGTGGCGAGAATCGAACTCGCGTCCGAAAACCTTTACTCTGAAGCATCTACATGTTTAGCCAGATACTGGATTTAGCGGTCATCGTCTCCTCTGGTCGGGATACGAGGGCAGCGAGCTTCCCTGGAGTTTCGCCTACCTACCGGAAACCTGTCGATAGACTATCCTGCTCAGGATGACACCCGAAATCCGGCGTAGCAGGAGTCTGCCGGTCGGGCGCTGGCTGCACTAGGCAGCCAGGGCGTATTCGTTATCTGCGTTTATTTTAGTTCCTGCCGGTTTAAGGAGGGCAGCAGGGACCTCCACATGCAACTTCAGGCTTAGCATTCCCGTCGAACCCGGATCACCCCCATAGTTTATGAATGTTGTCAGATATGTTCATATCTAGCATGAAATGACCGGCAATGCAAGTTTTTTGCAGCCGGTCAGCGGGCCTTGAACTCCCGTTCCATATCCCTTTTGACCGCTTTCTGTTTGAGGTCATCACGCTTGTCATGAATCTTTTTGCCCTTGCCGAGGGCCAGTTCAATCTTGGCCTTGCCGTCCTTGAAATAGGCTTTCAAGGGCACCAGGGTTAACCCCTTCTCGGTGACTTTGCCGATCAGCCGGCGGATCTCCCGCTTATGGAGCAGCAGTTTCCGGGGCCGCAGAGGTTCATGGTTGGCAATGTTGCCATGGGTGTAGGGGCTGATGTGGAATTGGACCAGCCAGATTTCGCTGTCGGTGATCCGGGCATAGCTTTCGTTCATGCTCGCCTTGCCGTCGCGCAGGGACTTGACCTCGGTTCCCTGGAGGACGATGCCAGCCTCAAAGGTTTCCAGAATTTCAAAATTGAGGCGGGCCTTTTTATTGCTGCAGATCAGTTTTATGCTCATGGGTGCTGCCTATGGTGTCCCGGCGATAATTTTTTTCATCACCGGCGGTTTCTGATGTTGTTCCCGATAGCGGTAATAAGCGTAGAGGGCCATGGTTGCGCCGGCCATGGTCACCACCCCGCAGGTGGTGGCCAGCACCTGCGGTTCCAGGGCGGGGAAAAAACCCGCCCCCAGCCGGCCGAGGATGCCGCCGGTCAACAGGGCAAGGAGGGGAACCAGGATAAACAGGATTTTCCTCAGCTGCCGGGAAGGCTGATCAAACTCCAGCATGACCTTTTCCCCCGGCCTGGCATGCAGGGTATTTGCCACCCTGACAACCACCTCGCAGCCGCCGTTCAGGACGTTACATGATCCCTTGCCGCTGCAGTTGTCGCATGCCGATCCCCTGGCTTTTCTGACCAGAGCGGTATCGTTATCCAGGGCGGCAATCAGTCCTTCTTCGAGCATCATCGTCGTCCGCCGGCTGCTGATCGTTGCAGGTTACGGTTATTCATCATGGGGCTTGATGGCCAGTGCCTTTATTTTACGGTGCAGGTTGCGGCGGGTGATGCCGATTTGGGTGGCGGTACGGGAGACATTGCCGTCAAATTCCTGCAGTTTCTTCTCCAGGTAGAATTTTTCAAACCGGTTGACCGCGACCTGCAGATGGTCCGCCAGGAACATGTGCAGCTGGGCATTATTGCCCAGGTCAGCATGGGGGCTGTCCGCTCCTCCCTGCCTGAGATAGGGGGGCAGATCGTCGGGGGAAATCTCGGTATGCATGGACATGATGGCCAGCCTCTCCATGAGGTTTTTCAGCTCGCGCACATTTCCCGGCCAGGGGTACTGCTGCAGTATGGGCATCACCGCCGGATGGAGATGCTTGTCGGGTTCTCCTTTTTCATAGGCGTAATAGTGCAGGAACTGTTCGGCCAGCAGGGGGATGTCGGCCCGACGTTCCCGTAAGGGGGGAACATGGACCGGAATGACGTTGAGCCGATAGTAGAGGTCCTCCCTGAAAGCCCCGCTGCTGATTTCCGCCTCCAGGTTCTTGTTGGTGGCGGCAATCACCCGGACATCAATGGCAATGGTTTTGCTGCTGCCCAGGCGGCTGAACGACTGTTCCTGTAGGACCCTAAGAATTTTGGCCTGGGTGGTGAGGCTCATATCGCCGATCTCGTCGAGAAAGATGGTGCCGCCGTTAGCCAATTCAAACTTACCTTTTTTACGTTCGGTTGCGCCGGTAAAGGAACCCTTCTCATGGCCCAGCAGTTCTGATTCGATCAGGGTTTCAGGGATGGCGGCGCAGTTGACATCGATGAACTGCTTGTCACGCCGGTGGCTGAGGCGGTGGATTGCCCGGGCCACCAGTTCCTTGCCGGTGCCGTTTTCGCCGGTAATCAGGACCCAGCCGTTGGTTGGTCCGATGACGACAATCTGTTCCTGGAGTGTCTGGATCACCGGACTGACCCCGATCAGTTTTGGTTCCTCCTGAAAGCGTTCTTTGAGCAGCAGGTTCTCCTGCTGCAGACGGGAGATGGTCAGGGCGTGCCTGGTGGTAATAACCAGTTTGTCCAGCGAGAAAGGCTTTTCAATGAAGTCAAAGGCGCCCAGTTTGGTTGCCTGGACTGCGGTTTCAATGGTTCCGTGACCGGAAATCATAATAACCGGCATCTCCGGATGGGTTGACTTCAACTGCTGCAGCGCCTGCATGCCGTCCAGCTCCGGCATCCAGATATCCAGGAAAACCAGATCCGGATTTTCCTGGGCTGCCAGCTGCAGGGCCTCCTGGCCGTTTTCAGCCCCGATGACTTCGTAGCCCTCGTCGGTAAAAACATCCATCAGGGATTGCCGGATATCGGGTTCGTCATCAACGATCATGATCGTGGTTTTCATGGTGTCCTGGTATTGAAGGGCAGTTCAATGATAAAGCAGGTTCCCCGGGGATGATTGTCCTTGACCCGGATGAACCCGCGGTGATCCTGGATGATTGATTTGACGATTGCCAGCCCCAGGCCGGTACCGGTTTTCTTGGTGGAAAAATAGGGTTCAAAAAGCCGGCTCTTGTCCTTCTCGCTGATGCCGAGGCCGGTGTCGCAGATTTCAATAATAACGATCTGCAGGTTTTTGTCAAGTTTCGTGCGGATGGTAATCGTTCCAGTGCCCACATGTTTGATGGCCGCCAAGCCGTTATCAAACAGATTGGTCAAAGCCCGTTTCAGCTGTTCCGGATCAAAAAGAAACGAGGTAAGACGTGCTTCCGGCAGGAAGATGAAATGACAATCCTGGTGGGCATCTTGATAGAGCATCAACGATTCTTTGATGACCGTGTGTAAATCCTGCATCGACGGCTTCGCCTGGGGCATGCGGGCAAAATTGGAAAATTCATTGACCAGCTGCTTCATGACCTCCACCTGCTTGATAATGATCGAGGTGCAGTTGTGCAGTATCTGGTCGCCGGTTTCCACCAATGATCCATATTTACGTTGAATGCGCTGGGCCGACAGGGCAATGGGGGTCAGGGGATTTTTGATCTCGTGGGCTATGCGCCGGGCAACTTCGCGCCAGGCGATCGCTTTCTGGGCGTTGACCATTTCAGTCAGGTCATGAAGGATGACCAGCATGCCGACATACTGCTGCTGTTCGTTGTCAAGGCGGGTAAACCGGATTGCCAGGTGGAGATTGTTCTCCGGTAAGGTCAGTTCGAGCTCCCGACTTTCCAGATGGTCATCCAGCTGTTCCTGGTTTTTCAGCAGCATCCTGATCCGGTTGATGATCTCACTGGTGAAAATATCCCGGTAGTTCTTGTCGAGACAGTCTTCTGCCTGGAGCCCGAAAAAGCGGGCCGCGGTCTCATTGATGGTGATGACCTTGCCGCTGCGATCAAGGGAAATAATGCCGGCATTGACATTTTTCAAAATAATTTCAATGTACTTGCGCCGCTGCTCCAGCTGGGCGTTGGTTTTCACCAGCTCAAGGTTGGCACGCTCCCCTTCAAGCTTGCTGGCTTTCAGCCGTTCAGTCATTTCGTTGAACGACTGGACCAGGATGCCGATTTCATCACTGGCGGCGATTTCGATGGAGAAATCCAGCTCGCCACCGGCTATCTTCCTGGTTGCCAAGGCCAGCTCCTGCAGTGGTTCGGTGATGTTTTTGGCAAGGTAAAAACCAAACCAGATGGAGATGAAAATGATCAGCGCGGTAATCAGCAGAAATGAGAGAACGTAACTGTACTTTATGTACCGTTCCATGCTTTTGGTTTGCTGGTAGGTGCTGAATTTCTGCGAGACCGCGTCGAAATTATGGCTCATCCGGGGGGAGACGGCCCGGGTGGCGACCACCACTGCCAGGATCTCCTTCTCATTCCAGACCGAAAAAACCGGCGCCGTTCCCTGGATGAGCCCGCTGCCGTTGTCGAGGGGGACTACCCGCGACAGCGGCTTATACAAGGTATCATTGGCGCTGGTTGCCAGGTGCAGCAGGGCTGGTGAAAAACCGTCTGCACAGGTCGTCGCCCGGGGAAGGTGGTTTTTGCCAGCATACACGGCAATGGCGGTCAGGTTGTATTCCGTCCGTTTGCTGGCGATGTAGTCAAGCATGGGTTTCGGGTTTTCGCCGATAAACAGCCCCTTGCTGGTTATTTCGGCAGCGATGGCTTTTGCCAGTTGAAGGTTCTGTTCGCTCAACGTTTTATAGTAATCCTGGGCGATCTCCAGCGACGAGTCAAGGGCGGTCTCAAACTGGGCTGAAAACCAGCTGTCGATACTGTAGCGGATGAATCCGGTGGCGGTGGCAAAGAGCAGGAGGGTGGGGAAAAGCGACAGGGAAACAAAGGCAACGGCCAGCTTTGACCGCAGGCGGAAACCGACAATTTTACGTTTTCGTTCCAGGAGCAGCTTCAGGGTGTTGCGGACGATCAGGAAAATAAGCAAAAGCAGGAGGATGAAGTTGATGTTGATCAGGGCAAAAACGATGATGTTGCTGGAAAGTGGCAGGTCCGCAGGCAGCGCCGGAAAATTTAGCTCGATATAAAAAAGAATAACCAGCGTCAGGATGAGGGCAAGCAGCAGGATTTTTTCCCGTTTTCGGCGGCGGGATTCACCCTGTTTCTTGAGCTGTAAATCAGATTTCATCCGCTAACCGATCTATTGCTGTGCTGCAGGAAGAAACTGGTCCGGAATGTCGAGGACATAGGTTTGGGTTTTACGGTCCCAGGCGGAAAGGAAGAAAAAGAGGTATTCCAGGTGAAACGGCAACCGGGTTTTTCTGATCTCGGCCTGCACCTTTACCTCGTAGCGGGTCTTTGGTCTTGCATGTTGCAGTTCCAGGAGATTGATATCGGCAAAAGTTGAAACCGCGGCCAGGGCCTGGGGATAGGAGGTGGTTGTCAGCTCGGGCTGGCGGCCCTCATAGGCGACGACAAACACCTTTTTAAGGTTATCATAGGTGATGCTCTGGCTAATGGTGTTTTCAGCCATCAGCCGGTCAGAATTTACCAGAAAAAGGTAACTTTTCTTCTCGCTGGTGGTGGTGTTCAGGGTTATTTTCTGGGTAACGCCATTGAGAATAAGGCCTTTAAGCTTTTTATCGAAGGGGTTGCTTACCGACAGGGTAAGCCAGATCGCCTGCTGTCTTTTGCCGATGACAAAATCTTCCAGGTAAGGGGGGTTGTCGGCATTCAATGGTAGATTTGCAGTTTCTCTGGCATCCAACTTGCACGCTGAAAAGAGAGCCGTCATCATTGCGATGAGGATCAACGCACATTGGATGGTTGTTTTTCTCTGCCGCATGGTGCCTTTCAGTCAGAACGTGGAAGATGGATTGTGAGCGGATCGTTTGTGACAGTGCCAGCCATCATAAATAAGTTGTGCTGAAAAAGCAACGAAATAGCGGCATTTCCTGCCATGCCGGCAGCGGCTGTTAGCCATTTCGTGACTGTTGGAAAAAATAGAACGCTTTTTCTTGATTTTGCTCTGTACTCATGGTAAAACCTGATTCTACTTTTTTGATCCATGTTGTAAACTGCAAACGCTAAGGAGGGATGTATGGTACGGAGATGGTGTAAAATTGTTACGCTGGTGGCTCTGGCAGTACTGATTATGATTCCGTCTGCCTGGGGAGCTAAGGCAAACCCATTGGCCAAATGGAAGTCTGACGTTGACATGTCGCAGGCGAAATATGTCATGAAGGTATCCAATGTTTCCCACCCCGTTATCGAAGGGGTAGGGGTTGGTTACCGCATCCGTGACTCTTTGTGGCAGCGGTCCAACGGGCAGATCGCTCTGCAGTACTATCCCCTCTGTCAGCTTGGCGGTGAGGTGGAAGTGCTGAACATGCTCCAGACCGGCACGGTCCAGGGGATGCTTTGTTCCTCGGTGGCGGTTACCAACCTGGCACCCCGGATGGGCATTGTCAATCTGCCGTTTTTGATCAACTCTTTTGATAAGCTGGAAAGTTTTGTCAACAATAAGGAACTCTTTGATCATTTTCTCGATGGCATGTCTCATCAGGGGGTGATGGGGGTCGATATTACCGGTTATGGCAACTACGGCTGGGCGACGACAATTCCCGTACAGTCCATTGATGATGCCAAGAAAGTGAAATTCCGTATTGCTGAAGCCGCGGTCAATAAATCCCTGTACGAAGTATGGGGTTTCCATCCGGTCGTCATGCCTTGGCCTGATGTTCCCATCTCACTGAAGCAGGGGGTTATCACCGGTCTTGACCATACCCCGATGGTCTGTAATATTACCAAGAAATTTGAGATCTGCAAAAACTTCACCCAGATCAACTATGCCCAGGGGCTGTTCATCCATCTGATCAATAAAGCCTGGTTTGATGCCCTGCCGGCTGATCTGCAGAAGACGGTGCTGGATGTTTTCCATGAAGAAAGTGCCAAAACCAGGGAGCTGACCCGGGCGCAGGAAGCGACCGAGATTGCTAAAGCGAAGGAAAGCGGCGTGAGCTTTTATCAGCTTTCCGATGATGAGCATGAAAAGCTGCGGGTGCTTGGTGACAAGGTACATAAAGAATGGGCCAACCAGATTGGTATTGATTACCTGAAAAAAGTTCAGGATTTCGTCGGCTACAAGAGGATTCTGGATTATTAATAGGAGAAAAAGGGCCGGGGAGGAGACTTCCCGGCCCTTTTTGTGCGCATTTGTCAAGGGATTCCGGTTATGATCCGTACATTGTACCGTGGTTTGGATGGATTGCTTACCTTCATCGAAGAGTGGACCCTGTTCGTGGCTGTTATGGCAGGGTTGATCTCCCTCTTTGTTAATGTGGTGTTGCGTTATACGATCCATTATTCTCTGGCCTGGTCGGAGGAGTTGATCAGGGAGATTATTATTGTTACGACCTTCATCGGCTGCAGCGCGGCGATCAGAACGCGGGCGATGATCAGAATTGATGCCCTGCCTCAGATGGTTCCCGCGTTGAAAAAGCCGTTGAACTACTTCAGCCATTTTTGTGTCCTGGTCTACTGTGTTATTATTACCCGGCTTGGCTGGCAAATGGCTCTGCTGCAGCTGCACACCCACCAGAAGACCATCATCCTTCATATTCCCCTGGTGGTTCTCTATAGTGTGCTGCCGTTGATGGGTGTGATGATGTTTATCCGCACCCTGCAGGTGATGTGGGAGGAGCTTCCCGGCCGGCAGAAATCATAAACTGTTTTTATCTCGTTATTTTTCATGCTGCCAGGTTCAGTATTTTTAATTGTAATGTCTTAGCAATCAGGTGTTACGTACCTTATGGAATCAAGTTATCTCATTATAGTCCTCTGCATGTTGGGTTTTCTGGCATCGACGGTGCCGGTTTTCATGGCGCTCTTTTTTACCGCAGTCGTCGGCTTTTATTTTTTAACGGATATGCCGGTATTGATGCTGGCCCAGACGCTGTTCCGCAGTATGGATAATTTTGCCCTGGTGGTGGTCCTGTTTTTTATTCTCTGCGGCAACATTATGACATCGGGTTCCATCGTGCAGAAACTGGTCAAGGTGGCCCAGGCGGTGGTGGGATTCTTCCCAGGTGGCCTGGCTATGGCCGGTGTACTGGCCTGCGGTATGTTCGGTGCCATTTCCGGATCGACCGTGGCGACCGTGGTGGCCATTGGCGGGTTCATGATTCCGGCCTTGATGGAGAATCAGTATGATGAAGAGTTCAGTGTCGGGATTATGACCACTTCCCCGATTCTCGGGATCATCATTCCCCCCAGCATCTCGATGATTCTCTATTCCATGGTCAGCAACGATTCGCTGGCCGCCCTTTTTATGACCGGTTTTGTCCCCGGAGCCCTGATTATCGTTGCCTTTTCCATCTATTCCTATTTTTACTGTAAAAACAGAAATTTCAAGCGCATGCCACCGCCAAATGTGAAGGAGCTGGTGGCGGTGCTGAAAGAGGGATTCTGGTCCCTGATGCTGCCGGTACTGATCTTCGGTGGTATCTTTTCCGGGGTTTTTACCGCCAATGAGGCGGCGGTGATTGCCTGTGTCTACGCCTTTATTGTCGAACTGCTGATCCATCGGGACATGAAGCTGAAAGATGTCAAAGGTGTGGTGGTTTCTTCAGCGGTAACCTCGGCAACCCTGCTGATTATTGTCGCCGGTGCTTCAACCTTCGGTCGTTACCTGACCCTGGAACAGATTCCGGCCCTGATAACCGATGCGGTGGTATCACACATCCATTCCGCTTGGGTTTTTCTGCTGGTGGTCAACATCATGCTGTTGATTGTCGGGATGTTTATGGACATCATCTCGGCCACCCTGATTCTGGCGCCCATTCTGCTGCCGATTCTGCCGGAATTCCATATCAGCTCCCTGCATTTCGGGCTGTTGATGACGGTCAACCTGGGAATCGGTTACTGTACGCCGCCATTGGGAGTCAGTCTGTATATTACCGGCGCCCTGGTGAACCGCGGGCTAATCTATGTCACCCGGTCGGTGCTGCCATTCCTGGCCATTCAAATAGCGGTTCTGTTGGTCCTGACCTATTGGCCTGATCTGGTGCTGTTTTTGCCGAAACTCTTTTATAATGTTGGCTGACGGTATGAAAGACGGATGGAAATCGATGTTTTGGCAACGGGAGAAGGGGTAGTGATATGACTTTGCGGATTTTAGTGCCGGTTGACGACACGCTGGCCTCGTTCCGGACCCAGCAGTACCTGATCAGGATGAAAGAGAGCCTGCGGCCGACGGTAACCTTGTTGACGGTTATTTCGATGTCCAACCTGGCCTATCGGTGTATTCCCGATTTCCAGCAGGAGATGATCCGGGATAATGCCTTGAAAATGGGCAAGCTGACTCTTGAGCGGCATGCGGAAGAATATGCCGCTGCGGGGATCCTTTTTGATACCATTCTCGAAAAGGGTGATGACCCGGGGGCGGTCATCTGTGCGGTAGCCCGCCGTCAGGGGGTTGAGATGATCTGCCTGTCGCCCAGCAACAGCAGTGAAATGAGCGATCTGGTTTTCGGATCAGTGGCCAATTATGTTACTCATCATGCCCCCTGCCCGGTGCTGCTGGTCCGTTAACGGCGTTTTTCAACCGGCAAGTTTACCGTTGCTGAACAGATAAGACCAGCTGCAGGCCGTCCGCAGACACTGGTTTCCTGCCAATTAGACGAGATGATCTCCTGACAACCGGCACCCCTCCCTAAAAAAACCGGATGGCACCGTAACCGTGCTCGATTCGAGGCAAGCTTGCGCTCTAGCTGCGCGTCATGGTCAGCTCATGGTTTTTCCCATTGCCAGACAGAGGCTGCGCAGTTGATCCATCAATTGGCCGAATCCGTCAATGTCGAGCTGCTGGATGGAGTCGCAAAGGGCGGTTTCCGGTCGATAATGGACTTCGATCAGAATGCCGTCGGCACCGGCGGCCAGGGCAGCTCTGGCCAGGGCCGGGATCAGTGACCGCTTGCCAGCCGCATGGGAAGGGTCGACAATAACAGGCAGGTGGGTCTTTTCCTTGAGTACGGGTACGGCGCTGATGTCCAATGTACTTCTGGTTGACGATTCAAAGGTTCTGATGCCCCGTTCACAGAGGATGACCTGGGGGTTGCCCTCGGCCAGGATATACTCAGCTGACATCAACAGCTCTTTGATGGTGGTGGACATCCCCCGCTTAAGCAGGACAGGTTTGTTGGTTTGCCCCACCAGCCGGAGAAGAGAGAAATTCTGAATATTGCGCGCCCCGATCTGAATGATATCGGTATAGTCGGCAACCAGTTGCAGGTCTTTTTCCCGCAGCACTTCGGTAATGATCGGCATCCCTGAAACCTGTTTTGCCTCCTGCAAGAGAAGCAGGCCTTCCTTTTCCATCCCCTGGAAATCATAGGGAGAGGTGCGGGGTTTGAATGCTCCTCCCCGGAGAATCCGGGCACCGTGTTTTTGTATGCCGGTGGCGGTCTCGATCATCTGCTGGCGGGATTCAACCGCACACGGACCAGCCATGACGGTAAAGTAGCCCTCGCCAACGGTGACGTCGCCGACTTTGATCATGGTGTTGCCAACCGCAGTTTCCCGACTGGCCAGCTTGTACGGTTCCATGATGGGGATGGCTTTTTCCACCTGGGGGTGGTTGGCCAGTTCATTAACCGCGTTGGCTGGCCGGGAAGCCCCATTTTTGCCGATAATGCCGATAATGGTCTTATATTTTCCCTGGCTGATATGGGGTTTAAACCCCAACTCTTCAATCCTTTGGGCAATCTGCTTGATGGTTTCTTCGCTCGTTCGGGGTTTCAGGACCAGAATCATGATGTTCTCCTCAGGGTGACCGCTATGCCGCTCAATAAAAAAGGCCGGGAACATGATGTCCACGGCCTTACTGCGCATTAAGCAGGCAGTGAACGGGTATTGCTCCCATCCACTACCTTTTGGTATTCACTATACCTTCAGGTTTGGATGGGAGTCTTTGAAAAAATAATAACGCCAGGCTGTGCTGTTGTGGTTGATCATTGTATCCTGCAAATAACTGCTATGTTGCTTCAGGTTTTGCTTCCAACTTCAGTGAGCTTTGGCCCTATCATAGGGGAAGATGAAAATCAAGCAGTTTTTTATGGTATGTGCCGGCGGCAGTTCCTACGCCTGAGTAACTCGCCTGGTGCCGTTTTCCCTTTGGAAAGCGGTTGACGGTAGGCGTTTTCGGTGGTACATGACCCTCATTGAGCTCTGGAACTTCATTGCTGTTGGCGGCCATGGTTCAGAGGGTGCCGGGGCGGCCGTTGGCGCTTTCGAGTTGTGAAAATCCCCGGATTTTTTTTAATGCTACCAGTGAAACCTGTAGTGTGGGACCGCAGCCGGCGTGAAATTTCACGACCCGTTGCAGCTGCCCGCGTTGTGGGATCGAAACTCTACGACCAATGAATCAGCTTTATGACGGTGCCCAACGCAGCATCAGCTATCTGCGGATTTCAGTTACAGATCGTTGTAATCTCAGGTGTCGCTACTGTACTCCTGAAGAACAGTTTCCTCTTCTTGGTCACGGTGATATTCTCACCTATGAGGAAATCATTCTGATTATCAAGGCGCTGGTGCCCGTTGGCATAGATAAAATACGATTGACCGGCGGGGAGCCGCTGGTTCGCAGGGGCTTGCCCCGGCTGATCGCCTGCATCAACGATATTGAGGGAATCCGTGATGTCAGCCTGACGACGAACGGTGTCCTACTGGCCGAGATGGCTGGTGATCTACGGTCTGCCGGTCTTGGCCGGGTCAATGTCAGTCTGGATACCTTGAAAGCGGAAAAATTTCTTTACATTACCAGGCGTGATGATTTTCTCCGGGTCATGGCTGGTATTGATGCGGCCCTGGCTGCCGGGTTTGCGCCGGTTAAGCTTAACGTTGTTGCCATGCGGGGCTTTAATGATGATGAAATCCTCGATTTTGTTGCGCTGTCGATCGACCGTCCGGTGCAGGTCAGATTTATCGAATACATGCCCATTGGTTCATCTACCCGCTGGCAGCCTGATGCAGTTATTTCCGCCGCTGAGATTCGCATGAGGATTGAAGCCGAGTATGGTCGTTTGATGCCGGTACCGGCTGATCATGTTTCGGGCCCGGCCAGGCTTTTCACCCTTTCCGGCGGCCGGGGGATGGTTGGTTTTGTCAGCTCCCTGTCGGATCATTTCTGCGACCGCTGCAACCGGGTCAGGATTACTGCCGATGGGCGGCTGCGTCCATGTCTGCTTGCCGATCTTGAATATAATCTGAAAAAAGTGGTGCGCAACGGTGCTGATGCCGGGGCAATCCGTTCCCTTTTTGCCGAAGCGGTTGCCAATAAAACGCAGGGGCATGGACTGTCGTGCAATTCCATGAAGAAATGTACCCGCCTGATGAGCACCATCGGCGGTTGAGGGGGGAACTCATGGGTGGTGTGTTGACGCATCTGGATGAGCATGGCAACGCCCGCATGGTTGATGTCGGCAGCAAAGGGGAGACGTCCCGTTTGGCTCGCGCATGGGGGGCTGTCAGGATGACTGCCGAAACCATCGATCAGTTGGTGGCGGGTGAGAATGTCAAAGGGGATGTGCTGGCGGCTGCCAGAATAGCCGGAATCATGGCGGCGAAGCAGACGGGAAATCTGATACCCCTCTGCCATCCTTTGCCCATAACCCATGTGGCGGTCGAACTGCTGCCTGAGAAATCCAGGCGGGAAGTTGTCATCATTGCCGAGGCCCGGGTAACCGGGAAAACCGGGGTTGAAATGGAAGCGTTGACAGCTGTCTCCCTTGCGGCGTTGACGATTTACGATATGTGCAAGGCGGTTGACAAAAATATGGTTATTGGTCCCATTGCTTTATTGGAAAAGCGGGGTGGACGCAGCGGCCATTACATCAATCCTGATTATGCCGTTGCCGTTGCCGCCCCCTTAACTGTCGTTGCTGGAGAAATCTTGCGCCTGCATTCCCGGGCGCCGGAGGGAGGCTACCTGTTGGAACCAATGAATGGTGCCGGGCGGGTGGCTTTTGACCGGTTGCCGTCCGGACTGGTGGTAACCGATGGCAGACCTGCTGCGGTTTTTAAAGCTGATCGCATGTTCCTGCTTGGTGACGCTGTTCTTCAGTCCCTTGCTCCAGAAAAAAGTTCCCCGGGTGAATATCTTCTTTCAGTGGTGCATGGCGGCCGGGTTGATGCCGGGGAGATATTTGCCGTTCTTTAGCCGGTTCCTGGCAGTTTCAGGCCGCGATCATTGGCTGGCGTGAGTCTGATTTCGGCGGCCGGTTGTTGGCCATGGCGTCATGCCAGAGAGTGAAACGCATACCTTATACTATGCAACAACCCTTGCTTACCGTAGACAACCTCAACGTAACGTTTAAGACCGCTCAGGGCACGGTTACGGCGGTTGATGGCGTCAGTTTTACCGTTGGCCAGGGAGCCAATCTGGGAATTGTCGGTGAATCCGGCTGCGGCAAAAGTGTCACCGCTCTGTCTTTGATGGGCCTGGTGCCTTCGCCGCCCGGCACGGTAAAGGCAAACGCCCTGACCTTTGCCGGCCGTGATTTGCTGCGGCTGACGCCGGCAGAATACCGCCGGCTTCGTGGCCGGGAAATGGGAATGGTTTTTCAGGAACCCATGACTTCCCTTAATCCGGTTTTCACGATCGGCAATCAAATTATGGAGGCAGTACGGACCCATTTTACGGTTTCCCGGAGACAGGCCAGGGAGTTGGCGGTTGCCATGCTGGACCGGGTGGGAATGCCGGAACCGGCAAAACTCCTTGCTGATTATCCCCACCAACTGAGCGGCGGCATGCGTCAGCGAGTCATGATTGCCATGGCTTTGATTTGTAAACCTAAACTGCTGTTGGCAGATGAACCAACCACGGCTCTTGATGTTACTATTCAAGCTCAGGTGCTGGATTTGATGCAGGAACTGCGGCGGGAGATGGGGATGTCAATGATCATGATTACCCACGATTTGGGGGTGGTTGCCGAAGTTGCCGAGCAGGTTGCCATTATGTACGCTGGCATGATTGTCGAGAAAGGGACGGCTGAAGCGTTGTTTCAGCAGCCGCTGCACCCCTATACCAAAGGTCTGCTGAACTCCATCCCCAGACTTGACCAGCCGGGGAAACGGCTGACCGCAATTCCCGGGATGGTTCCGGATATGCTTCATATTCCCCGGGGTTGCCGGTTTGCCAATCGCTGCCGGCAGGCCATGGCTGTCTGTCGGGATCAGGTTCCCGGTGTTGTTGTTCCTGAGCCTGGGCATCAGGTCTGCTGCTGGCTCTACAGCTGACGAGACTTTGGCAAAGGCTGCCGGCTTTTCAGCTGATTGTTCCCGGCGGCGGGGCTGGTGATCTTTTTTCTTTCCATGAAACTACCGGCAATGGCAACTGTTCGCTGCGAGGATGACAGGCACACAAAGGAGAAAGGTGGGATTTGGATGAGTAAAAGATTCGGTGAAACATTTGAAGAGCTTTATTCCATGAAAGAGCAGATGGACAAGCTTTTCCGGACCTCACTCGGACGGGTGGGAACAAAAGAGCATGCGCCGCAGGGCCAGTGGTGTCCGCCGGTTGACATGTATGACAACGGCGTTGACTATATCCTAGAAGTTGAGTTGCCGGGAATCAAACAGGAAGATCTCGATGTTTCCATCATGCCTGATTATATCAGGATAAAAGGCCGGAAAACATTTCTGCAGACCATTGACCAGGAAAAGATCCATCGCTTGGAACGGCCGTCAGGCGTCTTTGACCGGCGGTTGTCCTTTCCGGTTAAAGTAGACCCGGAGAAGGCGGTGGCTACCTTGGAAAATGGGGTTCTGTCAATACGGATACCGAAGATTGAAGCGCCGTCAAAGATAGCCATTCAAATTCAGAAAGCATGATGGCGACCCAACGCTCTTTTGTTGTTCCCTGTCCGGCAAAAGTTAATCTGGTCCTTTCGGTTGTTGGCCGACGGTCAAGTGACGGCTATCACCTGCTGGATATGGCCATGGAACCCATCAGCCTTTATGATCTTCTCCACCTTACCGTTTCCCCTTCATCGAGCCCAACGGTCGAGCTACAATGTCCTGCTCTGCCGGCGGTTGCATCGGCAGACAACCTGGTGGTGAAAACGGCCCACCGTATTCTCACTCTGGCGGCAGAGCGGGGGGTCCCAACAGCCTATAAATTTCATTTTTATCTTGATAAAAGAATTCCCCACGGTGCAGGTCTTGGTGGTGGCAGTAGTAATGCGGCTGCTGTTATCGGGTTGCTTGCTGAGGTGCTTTCGTTGCCTCTGGAAACAGCTGAGCTGAGCCAACTTGCTGCCGGTATTGGTGCTGATGTTCCTTTTTTTATGACCCCAACCTTATGTCGGGTTAAGGGGATCGGAGACCGGGTACTTCCGGCTGGAAAAAGCCGGCGACGCTGGTATGTTCTGGTCAAACCACCGGTTTTAATTGACACTTTTTGGGCCTACAAAAAGTTAAATTATAAGTTGACAAAAAAAAATTTTAATATTAACATGCGGCAATTTTTTCGACCGGCAAAATTGGTGAAAAAGTATAATCTCTTCAATGACTTTGAGGAAATTGTCTTTTCTGAGTTTCCCTTGTTGGCGGAGATTAAAGAGTGGCTTTTGGGCCGTTTGGCGGTAGCCGGGGCACTGATGAGTGGCAGCGGGTCGGCCGTGTATGCAGTGTTTTTTGATTACCGGTCAGCAGTAGCGGCTTACCGTCAAGCCTGTGAGCAGTGGGAGGGTTCGGACTGTCGCATCTTCCTTGCGCATACTGTATTTTGAATACTTTCTTTGTTGTGGATGCCGGTTAGTGACCGTAGTTTTGGCAGTGTCTCCATCAGCGGGCACGCGCATGCATGGCCCGTTTTTTCATGTGCCGGACTGCGCTTTTTTCTTGCTGGGGGCTTGGGGATTTCTGCTGTAACGGTCTGAATTTCCGGCACCGTCATTGTTGGGGTGTCGTCAAGCGGTAAGACACAGGTCTTTGGAACCTGCATTCGGAGGTTCGAATCCTCCCACCCCAGCCATCTTCCTCTTCGGCTTGCGGTATTGGAACGCAGCGGTGTTTTGATGAAATTTCGGCTGTTGGCGACGGATTTTGTCCCGGGGCCGGTGAAGCTGTGCTATAAGGTAACTGGTGTTCATGGATCGATTAAAAGTTATTGCCGGGAATTCAAACCCCTCATTGGCTGAAGCTATCTGCCAGCATCTGCAGGTTCCGTTAAGCAAGGCGATTGTCAAACGGTTTAGTGACGGCGAAATCATGGTGGAAATCCATGAAAGCGTGCGTGGCATGCGGGTTTTTGTTGTCCAGTCAACCTGCGACCCGGTTAACAGCAATATCATGGAGTTGCTGATTCTCATTGACGCGCTGAAACGTGCGTCAGCATCGGAGATCAATGCGGTTATTCCCTATTACGGTTATGCCCGCCAGGACCGCAAGGTAGCCCCCAGGGCACCGATAACAGCCAAGCTGATGGCGGATCTGCTGACGGCGGCCGGTGCAAACCGGGTGATTGCCATGGATCTTCATGCCGGCCAGATCCAGGGATTTTTTAATATTCCCGTTGACCATCTGTATGCCCTGCCGGCGATGATCTCCTATGTGGAAAATCATATCCAAGACGATATGGTTGTTGTTTCTCCCGATGCCGGGGGGGTTGAGCGGGCCCGGGCGTATGCGAAGAAATTGGGTGCCAGCCTGGCCATCATCGATAAGCGGCGAAGCGCTCCCAATGTGCTGGAAGAGGAGATGAACATCATCGGTGACATCGAAGGTAAAGTTGCGGTGATTATTGATGATATGATTGATACTGCCGGTACCCTGACGAAGGCCGCCAATGTGTTGATGGAAGAGGGTGCTGCCGGCGTCTATGGCTTTGCTTCCCACGGTGTCCTTTCCGGGCCGGCTATCGAAAGAATAGCAACCTCCCGTCTGGCGAAAGTGGTGATTACCGACAGCATACCCCTCAAGGATAATGCCAAACAGTGTGATAAGATCGTTGTTCTGTCGGTGGCGGGGTTGCTTGCGGATGCCATTAAGCGAATATATATAGAAGATTCCGTCAGTTGTCTTTTTGTGTAAATAGTTCTGTCTGGTGACCATTATACCATGCCGGATGGTATGGAAATGATGGTCGGCGGTTCAACCTAATGGAGGAATAGATTCGTATGGCTATTGCAGAGTTGGCAGTGCAGGCCAGAAGCGCACTAGGTAAAAATGAAATGAAACAAATCCGCAGGGATGGGTTTATTCCTGCTGTTTTGTATGGTTCAGACCACGAGAATACCACCTTGGCCGTTGCTGAGCGGGAACTGGCCCGCCTGTTCAAGGAACATGGTTACAGTACTCTGGTTTCTCTGGGTGGGGCTGGTTCCGAAGGCGATGAAAAACTGGCAATTATCAAGGATGTTCAGTACCATCCGGTATCCGGTCGGGTTATTCATCTCGATTTCTATGGTATCCGCATCGGGGTGCCGATTGATGTTGAGGTGCCACTGGTATTTGAAGGAAAGGCCATCGGGATTTCCAAGGGTGGCGTACTGCAGCCGGCCAGGAGAACCCTGGTGATAAAATGTCTACCCCGTGAGATCCCTGAGCATATTACTATTGATGTCGCCAATCTTGATGTTGGTGATGCTATCCATGTCCATGATCTGGATATTGAGGGAATAGAGTTTGTCGCGCCGGTAAACTTCACTATTGTTACCGTGCAGGGGACGAAAGCCGAAGAAACAGAAGCCGCCGAAGAGGAAATTGAGGCAGAGGTGGAAGAATCTCAGGCTGTCGAAGAGTAGCCTCGTGCGGGTTTTGCAGGATAGATGACTGATTTCCTGGTCATCGGTTTGGGCAATCCCGGCGGGGAATATGCCGCCACCCGGCATAATCTTGGTTTTCAGGTTCTCAATCGGCTGGCGCAGGAGCTGTCCGTCTCTTTTCGGTATTCTCCATCTCTGGAGGCGGAATACTGTCGAGGCCTTCTGGGAAAACAGCAGGTAGCGCTGGCAAAGCCGCAAACCTACATGAATCTGAGTGGCCGTTCCGTTGTCTCGCTGGTGACGTTCTTTGAGATTGCAGATCCTGCCCGGGTCATTGTCGTCCATGATGATCTGGATATTCCCCTCGGCCAGGTAAAGATTAAAAAAAGGGGGGGGGGCGGCGGCCATAATGGAGTTGCCTCGGTTATGGAGTTCCTGCAGACAGCTGATTTCCTGCGCCTGCGGCTGGGGATCGGGCTTTCAATACGGCCGCCTGATGTGGTGGATTATGTGCTGTCACCCTTTACCGTTCAGGAAGCCGAGGTGGTCGAGGAAATGGTTGGCAAGGCAGTGGAGGCCCTTGGGGTATTGGTCAATCAAGGTGCATCCAAGGCCATGAATTTGTTTCATCGCCGTTCTAACGAGGTTGATTAAGGTATCGTTATTTTAATATGTTAACACTATTGTAAGGAGGGAGAGAATGGAGAATTTAACGATTTATGCACCGATTCTGGGGATTATCGGTCTCCTGTTTGCCGGTGTGCTGTACGCGTATGTTGTCAAGCAGCCTGTGGGGAATGACACGATGCGTGACCTTTCGGATGCGATTCACGAAGGGGCAATGGCGTTTCTTAAACGCGAGTATAAAATTCTGGCCGTCTTTGTTATTGCCGTGTTTGTCTTGTTGTATGCTTTTCTCAGCCGTTATACGGCTTATGCGTTCCTTGGCGGCGCCATCTGCTCGGTGCTGGCCGGCTATTTTGGCATGGTTGCCGCAACCCGCGCCAATGTCAGGACGTCATCCGCCGCTAATCTGTCCGGTCAGGCCAAAGCCCTGAGTGTTGCCTTCAGCGGTGGCGCTGTCATGGGGATGAGCGTTGCTGCCCTTGGTCTGCTGGGTGTTGGCATTCTCTTCTACTTCTTTGGCGGTACGCCGGAAACGTCCCAGTATATCAACGGCTTTGCCATGGGTGCCAGCTCCATTGCCCTGTTCGCCAGGGTTGGTGGCGGTATCTACACCAAGGCAGCTGATGTCGGTGCCGACCTGGTTGGCAAGGTGGAAGCGGGTATTCCTGAGGATGACCCCCGCAACCCGGCCACCATCGCTGATAACGTTGGTGACAACGTTGGTGATATTGCCGGTATGGGTGCTGATATTTTTGAGTCCTATGTCGGTTCGGTCATCGCCACCATTGCCATTGCCGCCACCGCATCCGGGGCAATTTTCAGCACCATGCGCTACCAGTTCATGTGCTTCCCCCTGCTGGTGGTCATGATCGGCATTGTTAGTTCCATGCTTGGCGTCCTGTCCATGAAGGTGCTGGAAAAATACAACCCGGCCGACGCCCTGCGTTACTGCACCTTTATAGGTGCCGGCGCCATGCTGATTGGTACCTATTATATGTCTCAAGCACTGGGCCTGCCCATTGGCGCCTTCTGGGCGGTACTGTTCGGTTGTGCCTGCGGGATCCTGATCGGGCTGGTCACCGAATACTATACTGCAGCTGGCCCGATTATCAAAATCGCCGAAGCCAGCCAGACCGGTCCGGCGACCAACATCATTACCGGCCTGGCAGTTGGGATGGAAAGTTGTGCCATTCCCGTGCTGCTCATCTGTGCGGCGATTTTCGGTAGCTACAAGTTGATCGGCCTCTACGGCATCGGTATTGCTGCGGTCGGCATGCTGGCCACGGTTGGTGTTACCATGTCAGTTGATGCCTATGGTCCCATTGCCGACAATGCCGGCGGGATTTCGGAAATGTCCGGTCTGGGCGAGGAGACCCGCAAGATTACCGACAGCCTCGATGCGCTGGGCAACACCACGGCGGCCATTGGTAAAGGGTTTGCCATTGGCTCCGCTGCCCTTACCGCTCTGGCGCTGTTTTCTGCCTACAGCTCTGCGGTTGGCCTCGAAGTTATCAACCTGACCAATCCCATGGTGGTTATTGGTCTTTTTATCGGCGGCATCGTGCCGTTCCTCGTTGGCGCCTTGACTATGTCTTCGGTGGGTAAAGCTGCTTTTGCCATGGTTGAGGAAGTCCGCCGGCAGTTTCGCGATATCCCGGGGATCATGGAAGGTACGGCCCGGCCTGAATATGAAAAGTGTGTTGATATCAGCACCGCTGCTTCGTTGAAAGAGATGATTCTGCCCGGCATGCTCGCCGTTGTGGTGCCGATTGCGGTTGGTTTCGGCCTTGGTGCAGAGGCTCTTGGAGGTACGTTGGCCGGGGCAACTCTGGCCGGGGTATTCATGGCTCTGTTTATGGCTAATGCCGGTGGTGCTTGGGACAATGCCAAAAAGTACATTGAGCAGGGACATCTGGGCGGCAAAGGATCAGATGCCCATAAAGCCGCGGTTACCGGCGATACGGTTGGTGACCCCTTCAAAGATACCTCCGGTCCGGCAATGAACATTTTGATCAAATTGATGTCCATTGTTTCACTGGTTATCGCACCGTTGCTGATGATTGGCTAATCATGGCTGCAGGATGAAGATCAACGGGGCCGGCTGGCAAAAGCCGGCCCCGTTTTTTTCAGCCTTGACAGAGGCTGGACAGGTGCGTTACATACTTCGGCAGAGGTTTAAAGGGACTTCCCTTGTGAGGGGTATTTACTGATTATTGCAAGCAATTTTTATTTTTAGTCTTATAGGAATAAACGATGTCAGGTCATAATAAATGGAGTTCCATCAAACACCGTAAAGGTGCGGTCGATGCCAAGCGGGGGAAGATATTTACCAAGCTGATTAAAGAGATCACCGTTGCCGCCCGTCAGGGTGGTGGGGATATCGACGCCAACCCGCGGCTGCGGTCTGCGGTCGCAGCCGCCAAAGCGGTCAATATGCCGAAAGAAAATATTGACCGTTCCATCAAACGGGGGACCGGTGAGATGGAAGGGGTCAACTATGAGGAGTTGACCTATGAAGGCTACGGCCCCGGCGGGGTAGCGGTGATGGTTGAAATCCTCACTGATAACCGGAACCGGACAGCCGCCGAAATCCGGCATATCTTTAATAAAAGCAACGGCAATCTGGGGGAAAACGGCTGTGTTTCCTGGATTTTTGATAAAAAGGGCCTGATCGTTTTTGAGAAGAAGGACGTTGAGGAAGAGGCTCTTTTTGACCTGGCCCTTGAAACCGGCGCTGATGATGTCGATGAGATCGAGGAGGATGGCACCTTTGAAGTGTTGACTGATCCGGAAAACTATGAACCGGTTAAACAGGCCTTTGATGACCGTGGCTGGAGCTATGTGTCGGCAGAGGTGACTAGAATTCCCCAGAACACCGTCAAACTTGAGGGCAAGGAAGCAGAGCAGATGCTGCGGCTGATGGAAAAATTGGAGGATTCTGATGATGTTCAGAATGTGTATGCCAATTTTGATATTGATAACGAGACGCTGGAACAATTCCAAGGCTGAATTCTGCCGGTTGCCATGGGTCTGAATCCAGGTGGCAGTCGGGGGGCGATTTTTTGAAAGCAGGTCGAGATGGTCTCATGCTGGTCTTAGGTATAGATCCCGGCAGTTCCTCAACCGGATTTGGTCTGGTGGCTAATGCCGGCATCGATCTGCAGCTTGTCCACCACTCTCAGCTATCACTCCCTTCATCCCTGACGCTTTCTCAGAAACTGGCCCGCTTGTATGCTGCCACCCTGGAGCTTATTAATCAGCATCAGCCGGATCTCATGGCGGTTGAAGGGATTTTTTTCGGTCGTAATATTAAGAGTATGATTATCCTGGGCCAGGCTCGCGGGGCAGCAATGGTGGCTGCCGCCAATTGCAGCCTGGAAATTTTTGAATATCCCCCGGCGGTGGTTAAGCAGACGGTGGTTGGTTATGGTAAGGCTGATAAAAGCCAGGTGCTGCAAATGGTTTCGGTAATTCTCAATAACCGTTCCATCAGGGGAGAGCATGCTGCGGATGCCCTGGCGGTTGCCATTTGTCACCACCAACATCACCGAGCTGCCTGCCGGGCAGCAGCGGTAAAGCATTTATGATTGCCAGGCTTGCGGGAACGTTGATAGTCAAGGAGCCTGATCAGATTATTGTTGATGTGGCCGGGGTGGGCTATCAGCTTTTTATCCCAGCCGGTACCTACCGGCGGCTGCCGCCGTTGGAGCAGCAGCTGGTACTCTGGGTGACGACCAGGATCAGGGATGACCAGTTCATTCTCTATGGGTTTGCTGCCGCCGAAGAACAGCAGATGTTTTTGCGGCTCCTTTCGGTTGCCGGTGTTGGGCCAAAGCTGGCGTTAAACATTATTTCGCGGATTGAACCTGGCCAGCTGGAACAGATGCTCATCAATCAGGATGTCGCCCTGCTGACAAAAATCCCCGGATTGGGGAAAAAACTATCCCAGCGGCTGGCGCTGGAGTTGGGTGAAGAACTGAAGAAACATCGTTCGGGCACCTGGGGCCAGTTGCCGTCTCCATCAAGCAGCGGTGGTGAAACCGTTCGCCATGAACTGCTCAGGGCGATGGAGTCGCTGGGTTTTAAACCAACAGACTGTCTGGGAATGGTTGATGCGGCGCTTGCCAAGCATCCTGAGGGAACGTTGGAAGAACTGCTGAAACAGGTGCTTAAAGGAATACACCGTGGATGACAGGTTGGTTGATCAGCATCCGGTTACCGATGATTTGCCCGACGAGCTGTCCCTGCGACCGGCCCGGCTGGCGGAGTATGTCGGCCAGACGAAGATTATCGATAACCTCAAAGTATATATTGCCGCGGCCAGGGAACGGCGTGAACCCTTGGATCATGTGCTTTTTTCCGGCCCTCCCGGTTTGGGAAAAACTACGTTGTCGAACATTGTTGCCCATGAAATGGGTGTCCAGGTCAGATCAACGTCCGGACCGGCAATTGAACGTCCCGGTGATCTGGCGGCGATTCTTACCAACCTGCACGAGATGGATATCCTTTTTATCGATGAAATTCATCGTTTGAATCGCTCCGTCGAGGAAATTCTCTATCCGGCCCTGGAAGATTTTAAACTTGATATTATCATTGGTCAGGGGCCTGCTGCCCGTTCCATTCGCCTCGATCTGCCTCCCTTCACCCTGGTGGGGGCTACCACCAGGGCTGGTTTGCTCAGCTCCCCCCTGCGGGGTCGTTTCGGCATTACCTTTCGGCTTAATTTCTATAAGCATGAAGAACTTGCCCGCATTATCCGCCGGTCAGCCGGGATATTGAACGTCTCTCTTGACAATGATGGTGAGGCTGAAATAGCCTGTCGGTCACGAGGTACGCCAAGAATTGCCAATCGACTGCTGAAACGGGTCAGGGATTTTGCCCAGATCCATGGAGCGCCTTTGATCTCCGGCGACGTTGCCCGCCACGCCCTGGAAAAGATGGAGATCGACACCTATGGTCTCGATCCCCTTGACCGCCAGTATCTCCAGGCTCTCATTCACAAATTTGCCGGCGGGCCAGTGGGTATCGAAACCCTGGCTGCCGTTCTGCATGAAGAGGGCGATACCCTGGAAGATATATGTGAGCCCTATCTGCTGCAGCTTGGTTTCTTGGCCAGGACTCCTCGTGGACGGGTTGCTACTCCCCGGGCCTGTGAATACTTCGCCTCACTTTCGGCCATTGCCGGCTAAAAACTCCACTTTTCATTCCTTTTGCCTGTTGCTGCACCAATTTCCCTTGACAAGGATAAAAAAATGTTCTATTCGCTGCAAATGAGTGATCATTCATTCCGGTGAAAGGAAGGCATATGAATCTCGTCCAGATGTTTTTTGATCGGGTCAACCGATACGGTGATGACCGGGCAATGATGGTGAAGAAAGCGGGGCAGTATAGCACCATTTCCTGGAATGAGTGGGCCCGGCGGGTTAATCAGGTCGCTGCCGGACTGTTGGCTGTTGGCATAAAATCGGGTGATCGGATAGGCATCCTGTCGGAAAACCGGCCGGAGTGGGCATTTGCCGATCTGGGGATTCTTTCCTGCGGGGCTCTTGATGTCCCGGTCTATCCCACCAACCGGCCGACTCAGTTGGCCTATTTGATGAACAATTCAGAGGCCGTGCTTCTCTTTGTCTCTTCTGCAGAACAGCTGCAGAAGGCCCTTGAGGCAAAGCCCTCCTGCCCGGCGCTGAGCACTATTGTGGTTTTTGATGATATTGACCAGGCCTTGTTGGCCAGTGATGGGGTGGTTAGCCTGGCCGCCTTCGAGGCTGAAGGGATTGCCTGGCTGCAGGATAATCCCGGCCGGTTGGAAGAGGCACGCAGTCGTATAGATGAGAATGATCTGGCAACGATCATGTATACTTCAGGAACCACCGGCGATCCTAAAGGTGTCATGCTGACCCACCGGAATTTTTACAGCAATTGTGTCGGCGCGGCGGCCATGGTTGAAGTGAACCATGATGATATTGCCCTGTCGCATCTGCCGCTTAGCCATGTGCTGGAGCGAATGGCAGGCTATTACCTGATGATCTATGCCGGGGCAACCATCGCCTATGCTGAAGCCATTGATACCGTGCCCTTGAATATGGCTGAAGTGGCACCGACGATCATGATCAGTGTTCCCCGGCTGTTTGAAAAGATCTATGGTAAAATCTACGATGCTGCCTTGCACAGCTCAGGACTGAAAAAACGCCTGATGTTCTGGGCTTTTGGGGTTGCCACCCAGGTTGCCGCCTGCCATGATGAGCACCGGCAGCCGGGAGCAATGCTGGCCTTGCAATACAAGCTGGCCACAAAGTTGATTTTCAGTAAGATGGGGGAAAAACTTGGTGGCAGGATCAGATTTTTTGTCTCCGGTGGTGCCCCTCTGCCAAGGAAAATTGCCGAGTTTTTCTATGCTGTTGGCTATTATATCCTCGAAGGCTATGGTTTGACGGAAACGTCGCCGGTGTTGACGGTGAATACCCCGGAAGCATTAAAATTTGGGACGGTTGGCAGGGTCATTCCTGAAGTTCAGGTGAAGATTGCTGATGATGGTGAAATCCTGGCCAAGGGCCCTAATATCACCCAGGGATACTATAAGAATCCCGAGGCCACCAAGGAGGTGTTTGTTGATGGCTGGTTCTGCACCGGCGATGTCGGCGAGCTGGATGATGAGGGCTTTCTGCGGATTACCGATCGCAAAAAGGATCTCATTGTTACTGCCGGCGGCAAAAATATTGCTCCGCAGCACTTGGAAAACCTGCTGAAAATGGACAAATACATCAGTGATGTGATGCTCCATGGTGATCAGCGCAAGTTTATCTCCGCTCTGGTGGTTCCCAACTACGAGAAGCTGGAGGAATATGCTCTGAAACACGATATTCTCTATACCGATGTCCGTGGTTTGCTGGAAGATCCTGAAATCCTGCGGATGATTGAGCGGCGTATTGCCAAAGTCCACCAAGAAAATGATATTCCCGGTTATGAGCAGGTTAAGAAGTTTATTGTGTTGGGCAGCGATTTTTCCATGGATATGGAAGAAGTTACCCCGACACTGAAACTGCGCCGCAAAGTGGTGACTTCTAAATTTCAGCAGCAGCTTGATGCCCTGTATGAAGACTAGTGTCCCAACAGAACCGCGCAAGCGGGAAAAATTTATGGCTATCATTGAGGCAGCTATGGAAGCCTTCGCGGAGTTTGGCTACCATGACTGCCAGGTGGCAAAAATAGCCCGCAAAGCAGGGATTGCCGATGGTACCATTTATCTCTATTTTGCCAATAAAGAGGAGATCCTCATCTCCGTTTTCCGGGAAAAAATGACTGAAGTTCTGAGTGAAATGTCCGTGCTGGTGGAGCAGCAGGATTCGGCCATGGACAAGATAGCCGCACTGGTACGTTTCCATCTGTCGTATTTTGAAGATAATCCTGTACTGGCAAATTTTTTCCAGGTGCAGCTGCGCCAGTCCAGTTTTACCATTCGGGCTGGAATTACCGAGCCTTTGCGGCAGTATTATCGCTTTATTGAAACCCTTTTACGCGCTGGCATTGAGGAAGGCTGCATCAGGCCGCAGGTTGACGTGAAAGTTGCGCGTGAAGTTGTCTTTGGCAGTTTAGATGAGATTGTCAGCTGCTGGGTATTCAGTTCAAGAAAATATTCTTTGGCTGCCAAAGCCGATGATCTTCTGGCAATTATCAGGTTCGGCCTTGTCAATCAATAAGCGATGGTTGTTTGTTGGTGTCTTCGCACACCTTTTTTTGTCCTAAGAATGAATGAGCACTCACCCATAACAGCGAAGAGCCATCTTTTATCATGAAATGAGGGAGGAAGACGATGGGTAACGGGCTGGTGAATACCAGGGATCAGAAATTTGTTCTCTATGAGCAGATCGGCATTGAGAGCCTGTTTGTTGCTGGGAGGTACGAGGATTACACGGTTGAAGATGTCAATTTGCTTTTGGGCGAAGCGGAAAAGATGGCAGTCAATGAGATTCAGCCCACCTATAGTCTCGGCGATCAGCAGGGATGTACGTTCACTGATGGCCAAGTGAGCGCGCCGCCCTGTTTTCATGAACCCTATAAGAAATTTTGCGAGGCCGGTTGGAACTGCGCCACCCGGGATCCGGATGTGGGCGGCCAAGGGATGCCGTTGACGGTTTTTTCAGCCTGTGCCGAGCTGTTCAATTCGGCAAATTTTGCCTTTGTCATGTATCCTGGTCTGACCTGGGGGGCAGCCGGACTGATTGAAAAGTACGGTACCGAGGAGCAGATGCGGAAATATATGGACAAAATGTATTCGGGCCAATGGGGTGGAACCATGTGCCTAACGGAAGCCGGTGCCGGCAGTGATGTCGGGGCTTTGAAAACCAGGGCCCGCCGCCTTGCCGATGGTACCTACCAGATAACCGGCAGCAAGTGCTTTATCTCCAGTGGTGACCATGATCTGACGGAAAATATCGTCCATGCAGTGCTGGCCCGGGTGGAAGGCGATCCCCCGGGAACGGACGGTATTTCCCTCTTTATTGTGCCGAAGGTAAAAGTTAATGACGATGGTTCCCTCGGGGCTGCCAATGATGTTATCACCGGCAACATTGAACATAAGTTGGGTATCAAGGGGTCGGCCACCTGTACCCTGAATTTTGGTGAAAATGAGTCGTGCATCGGCGAGCTGCTCGGGGAGCAGCGGACCGGCATGCGGATCATGTTCAATATGATGAATGAGGCCCGGCTGGAGGTTGGCATGCAGGGGCTGGGACATGCCACCGCGGCCTATGAGCAGTCCCTGCAGTATGCCCGTGACCGCATCCAGGGGCGGCCCATCTGGGATTTTGCCAATCCGGCAGCCCAGGGGGTGGCCATTATTGAACATCCGGATGTCAGACGGATGCTTTTGTGGATGAAGGCCTATGTGGAGGGTATACGGGCGATGAACTATTATGTTGCCTACTGTCTTGACCGGGCTGAAATTGCGGCAACCATTGAGCAGCAGGAATACTGGCAGGGGTTTGCCGAACTGCTGACCCCGGTATGCAAGGCCTTTTCTTCCGACAAGGCCATGGAGATCTGTTCCCTGGCCATTGATGTCTATGGCGGCTATGGCTATTGCAGTGAATATCCGGTGGAGCAGTATCTGCGCGATGCGAAGATCGCCTGTCTGTACGAGGGGACCAACGGCATCCAGGCCCTTGATCTGGTGGGTCGTAAATTGGCCCAGAATAAAGGTAAGAATATCCGTAACCTGCTGCAGGAAATTGGTAAAACGGCTGCCCAGGTGCAGCAGGTTGATGCATTGAGTACCTACGGCGGTCTGCTGGGCAAAGCCCTGCAGGCGGTGGGCGGCCTGACGGAAAGTTTTGCCGGTTGGGCCGAGGGTGCCGGGCTGATTGTTCCCATCCTCAATGCCCGGCCCTATCTCAATATTCTCGGTGATCTGGTAGTTGGCTGGCAGCTGCTGCAGGGTGCCGCGATTGCTGCCGGTAAACTGGAGGCGATTTACCGTGGGCAGGATGTTGCCGGCAATAAGGCCGGCCAGCGGGCTTTGGCCCGCACTGACAGTGAGGTTGCCTTTTACCAGGGAAAAATGGCTGCAGCCCGGTATTTTGCCGTCCATATCCTGCATTCAATCAAAAGCCGGTGCCAGAGCATTGCGATGCAGGAAAAAGTTGCGGTGGAGATGCTGGACAGTTCATTTGGCGGCTGAACAAAACGATACAGACAAAGAAGGGGGGAAGCGTATGTCATATGAAGTGAAAAAAGCTGCCGTTCTGGGAGCCGGGGTCATGGGGGCTGCCATTGCCGCCCACCTTGCCAATGCGGGGATCGAGTGCCTGCTGCTGGACATTATCCCGTTTGAGTTGAGCGAAGCTGACCAGCAGAAAGGGCTGACCAGAGAAGATTCCACCTGGCGCAACAGTTTTGCCGCCAAAGGGCTGGCTTCGGCAGTCAAAGCAAAGCCGGCCAGTTTCTACAGCAAAAAGAATGCCGCCTTGGTCACCATCGGTAATTTTGAGGATGATCTGGATGCATTGGCGGAGGTTGACTGGGTCATTGAGGTGGTGATTGAAAATCTACAGATCAAGCAGGAACTGCTGGCCAAAGTGGCGGCTCTGGTAGGTCCGACATGTGTCATTTCCACTAATACCTCGGGGTTGCCCATCAAGGATATTGCCGCCAATCTGCCGGCAACCATCAAAGAGCGCTTTTTGGGCATCCACTTTTTCAATCCGCCTCGTTACATGAAGTTGGTGGAGATCATCCCCGGCGAGTCGACCCGGCCCGAGATCGTCGAGGCGATGACTATCGTGTGTGAGGAGCGGCTGGGCAAAGGGGTGGTGATCTGCAAGGATGTGCCCAATTTCATTGCCAACCGGATCGGCGTCTTTGATATTGCCAACGCCATCCGGATTATGACTGAGCGCAATTTGTCGGTGCCGGAACTGGATGCCATCATTGGCAAGGGGGTCGGCCGACCCGGATCATCTATCTGCGGCACCATGGATCTGGTGGGCATCGATACCGGTTTCCATGTCATGAATAATCTTCATGAGGCAGTCAAGGATGATGAGATGCGGGACTTTTTCATCCCCCAGGATTTCATGATCAAGATGATGGAAAATAAATGGCTGGGAAACAAGACCCGCCAGGGGTTTTATAAAAAGACCAAGGATGAGCAGGGCAAGCGGGTCAAATTGGCGCTTGACTACCGGACCATGGAGTATGTGCCTTCCAGTCGGCCGAAATATTCCTCCCTGGAGGCGGCCAGGAAGGCGCCCGGCGGTTTTGGCGCCAAGCTGCGGCTGTTGTTTGCCGGTTCAGATGTGGCTGCCGAAGTAGTTCGGGAGTACCTGTGCCGCAACTTCATCTACGCTGCCAACCGGATTCCGGAAATCTGCGATACGGTGGCGGCGATTGATAACACAATGAAGTGGGGCTATAATCACAAAATGGGTCCTTTTGAGTTGTGGGATCTGCTCGGGGTAGAAGAGGTGGTCAAAGTAATGAAGGGCCTGAAGCTGAAAGTCCCGAAGAAAATCAGTGACATGCTCAAGCGTGGCCACACCACCTTTTATCGTCAGCAGGAGGATGGTCGTTACTGCTATGATTTTGCCACCCAGGAGTACATCAGGCTGACAGATAATCCCAAAATTATTCTGCTGCCAGCCCTTAAGGAGCGTCAACGGGTGGTGGCCAGCAATCCCGGTGCCAGTTTGATCGACCTTGGTGACGGGGTGGCCTGTCTGGAGTTTCATACCAAGATGAATGCCATTGATGGCGATGTGGGGGAGATGATCTACCAGAGTTGTGACATCGTCGAACGGGACTTCCTAGGATTGGTAGTGGCCAACCACGGGCAGAATTTTTCCGTCGGCGCCAATCTCTTCCAGGTGTTTGTTACCATTCAGAAAGGTGACTGGGATATCCTTGACAAGATGATCCATGATTTTCAGTATGCCAACATGCGGATGAAATTTGCCCGCAAGCCGGTGGTTGTTGCGCCAGCGGGCATGGCACTGGGGGGTGGTTGTGAAATTTCCATGCATGGTGCCCGCTGTCAGCCCTGTGGGGAAACCTACATGGGCTTGGTGGAAGTGGGGGTCGGGGTGATTCCCGCCGGCGGCGGCACCAAGGAGATGATGGTCCGCTGCACCGAGGGGATTCCCGATGGTACGGTGGCCAACGGCCTCAATTTGCAGACGTTGTACCAGAAGGCTTTTGAAAACATCGGTATGGCCAAGGTGGCCACCAGCGCGGTGGAGGCCATGGAATTGGGCTTTATCCGCAAAACAGATACCATCAGCATGAATCGTGATCTGCAGATCAACGATGCCAAAAATGTGGTTCTCGGCCTGTCCAAATTTTACCAGCCCCCGAAACCGGCGCTGGTTCCGGTGATGGGCGATAATTTCCGCGGCATGGTGGCGGCCATCCTCCATAACATGCGGGCCGGCAACTATATTTCCGACTATGATCAGCAGGTGGCCGGCAAACTCGCCCGGGTGCTTTCAGGCGGTGATTGCGCTGAGGGGACCTATGTTTCCGAAGCAGAGATCCTTGATCTGGAGCGGGAGGCTTTCCTGAGCCTGTGCGGCGAAGCAAAAACCCAGGACCGCATGATGTATATGCTGAAAAACGGCAAGCCGTTGCGCAACTAAACCATAGGAAGCGGCGTCAGGTGCGATGTGCCGTTGCTGCGTTCAATTTGACGAGGGAGGATTATAATGGGTGAAGCTGTTATTGTTGCCGCGGTGAGAAGTCCCGGCGGTCGGTATAAAAAAGGGGGCCTGGCCCAGACCAGGAGTGATGAAATTGCCATCCAGGTGGTAAAGGGGCTGTTGGCACGGGTGCCGGAGCTGCAACCGGCGGAGGTTGACGACCTGATCTGCGGTTGTGCCTTCCCGGAAGCGGAACAGGGGATGAACCTGGGGCGGGTTGTCAGCCTGGGAGCCGGATTGCCGGTGGAAACCTGTGGTATGACGGTGAACCGCTTCTGCTCTTCGGGGCTGCAGGCCATTGCCGATGCGACGGCCAAAATCCAGGCCGGCTGGTCGGAGGTGATCATTGCCGGCGGGGCCGAAACCATGAGCCATATCCCCATGGGCGGCAGCATCTTTCGTCCCCATCCCGACTGGGGAACCCTGCCGAACACCTACGTGTCCATGGGAATTACCGCGGAAAATGTTGCTGAGCAGTTTCAGATTTCTCGGGAGGACCAGGATCGGATGGGGATGGAAAGCAACCGTCGGGCTTATGAGGCCATTCAAACCGGCAAATTTGCCGATGAACTGGTGCCCATAAGCGCCTGGAAGTATACCGCTGACAGCCATGGCCGTCGGGTTCGTGAGGAGGTGGTTTTTGCCATGGATGACGGTGTCCGTTGGCCGACCACCATGGAGAAGATGGCATCGCTGAAGTCGCCTTTCAAGGACGGCGGCTCAGTCACTGCTGCCAATTCCTCCCAGATGACCGATGGGGCTGCTTTTCTGCTGCTCATGAGTGCCGACAAGGCCAAGGCCCTGGGCCTCAAGCCGCTGGCGCGGTTGACCAACTATGCCGTTGCCGGAGTTGATCCCGATATCATGGGGGTGGGGCCGGCGTATGCCATTCCCAAGGTGCTGCAGCAGGCCGGTCTCAAGACTAAGGATATTGATCTGTTTGAGATCAATGAGGCCTTTGCTTCCCAATGTCTCTATTCGTTGCGCCAGGCCGGCCTGGAAAAGCGCTATTGGGCTGGTGATATCAATCCCAATGGCGGTGCTATTGCCCTTGGCCATCCCTTGGGGTGCACCGGTGCCAAACTATCGACCCAGCTTTTCTACGAGATGAAACGGCGGCAGGTGAAACGGGGTATCGTTTCCATGTGTATCGGCGGCGGTATGGGTGCCGCCGGCATTTTTGAACTGCTCTAGCAGGCGGCCATAGTGAACATCCATTGTAACTATAGACTGAGTTAATGGCAGGACTATGAATAATTGCAAACAAATCCCCGGGGGCGGGTTTCTCATTACTGAAACCTCCCCGGAACACACGTTCATCCCGGAAGATTTCAGCGAGGAACAACGGCTGATTGCCAAAACCACTGAGGATTTTGTTCGTGGTGAGATTCTGCCACGCATTGATGAGATAGAGGTTCAGCAGGAGGGGGTGGCGGAAGACCTTATGCGGCAGGCCGGGGAGCTGGGTTTGCTGATGGCTGATATTCCGGAAGCCTATCAGGGGCTGGGGCTTGATAAAGCCAGTTCGGCACTGATTACGGAAAAGATGGGCATGGCCGGTTCTTTTTCCGTTACGCATGCCGCCCATGTGGGAATTTCCACCCTTCCCTTTGTTTTTTATGGCACCGAGGAGCAGAAACGAAAATACCTTCCGGGTTTGGGTCGGGGTGATATTGGTTCATATTGCCTTACGGAACCGGGTTCCGGTTCCGATGCCCTGGCGGCTAAAACCACAGCCTCCCTCAGCAATGATGGGACCTGCTACCTGCTGAATGGTAGCAAACAGTTTATTACCAACGCACGGTGGGCAAAGACCTTTGTGGTCTTTGCCAAGATTAATGGTCAGGATTTCAGTGCTTTTATTGTTGAAAGGGGGATGCCCGGGGTCAGTATCGGCCTTGAGGAGAAAAAACTGGGAATTAAAGGTTCTTCAACTGCCAGCCTGATTCTGGAAAATGTCGAAGTTCCGGCGGCAAACCTGCTCGGTGAGGTTGGCAAAGGGCATCTGATCGCTTTCAATATCCTTAATATTGGCCGCTACAAGCTGGGGGCTGGATGTCTGGGGGCGGCAAAGCTGGCGCTTGAGGATGCGGTCAGATATGCCGGCGAGCGGTATCAGTTTAAAAAATCTTTAAACCAATTCGGTTTGATCCGTAAAAAAATTGCCCAGATGGCAACCGAAATTTTTGTTGCCGAGAGTGCCACCTACCGTTTGGTGGGGATGATTGATGATATTCTTGCCGGGAATGCTGATGACCATCCCTCGGCGGAGCAGGTTCTTGAGGGAATCGAGGAATATGCCATTGAATGTTCCATTGTCAAAATTCTGGCCAGTGAGATGCTTGATTTTGTCGTCGATGAAGGACTCCAGATTCATGGTGGCTATGGCTATTGTCAGGAATATCCTGCCGAACGGCTTTACCGTGATTCCCGGATCAACCGGATTTTTGAAGGCACCAATGAGATCAACCGCATATTGATTCCCGGCATGCTGGTTCGTCGGGGTCTTAAAGGCCAGCTGCCGCTAATGAAAAAACTGGCAGATCTGCAGGAAGAGGTGAAAAGTGGCCGGGCTGGGCAGTGCGGGGATCCAGCAGAGGGATTCCTGGAGGTTGAAACCAGGATGGTCAGGAATGCCAAGAAGGCAACATTAATGGTTGCTGGTCTGGTGATCAAGAAACATCTGCAGGATATCAATGAACAGCAGGAACTGCTGGGCCTGATCGCTGAAATGATTATCGAAGTCTTTGCCCTGGAAAGTGCCTTGCTGCGGGTTGGTAAATTGATGGTGACCATGGACGACAGTCGGGAAGATGACTTTGCCCTTCTGGCTACCAGAAACTATCTCTATGCTGCGTTTTCCCGGCTGGCTGCCCATGGCGAAGAGCTCCTGGCTGCGGTGCTTGAGGGTGAACAACTGGTTGAGATGCTGAGGGTGTTGAAGCGCTATCTCGATTATCTGCCGCAGAATACCGTGATTATGCGTGATAAACTTGCTGCTGCGGTGATAGAACACAAAGGGTATCCCCGCACATATTGATGAACATGGTCAAGGATTTACTTTCTCCTTTACCGACGACGGCCTATGGATTCCCATAGGCCGTCGTCGGTTGTATAGTTGTTGTTCACCCTTTTCTAATTGGCAGGAATGACCACTGTTGTCTGAATGGTTTCCACCAGAGCTCCTGCCAGGTAGATGCGAACCGAGGTCTGATAGGTATAGTTGCCGGCCAGCAGATATTTGTCACGGAGTCGGTAGTTGTGAGTGTGACTGTAGTTGCTGTCACTGCTGTAGACCTGTTCCCGCAATCCGTCACCATAGTAAAAGTAGAGGCTGTCATGGGTCGGCATATTGCTCAATGAAAGAATTACTGACGGGCTTCCCGGTGTCACAGTTGCCGTAATGCCGGTCTCAGCGCCGGGAGGAACAACGCTGACTTTTTGACTGTTCTGAACCACCTTGCCTTCTTCGTCCACAACGGTCAGCATCACCGTCCAGAGTCCGGTTTTGCCAAAGGTTTTTTCAACGGTTTGTCCTGCAAGCTGTTCGCTGGCGTCATTCACCGTCCAGCCATAACTGAAGGGGCCGCCGACACCGGCATCAGCGGCGATCATGGTGACCGTCGAGCCGACCACGACGTCAATGATTGTTCCGTCAGCCGTTTTGCCATCAATGGAAAGGATGTCGGCAATCGGATCCACGCCTATCCCTTGGGAAGCAGCGGTAATGGTGTTCAGATACGTGACTTTTGCGGGGTCGTAACCAAGGAACTCGCTGCGGGTTGGTGTTCTGGTCTGGTTCCCCGAGCTGAAGTCTATTAGTGCCGCTGTTCCCTGGCGGTCCCACCATAAGGCATCAGCGCGCACATCACCCGCATCATTCCAGGTTATGGTTATGGGTTCCTCGCTGCCATCACTTGTTTGGCGGCCGCTCCCCAGCAGATCATAAGCGCCGTTGAAAATGCCGTTGCTGCCGTTATGGCAATCGGTGCAGCCATACTGCACGATGATGCCTTCTGGATCACGCACCGGGGTGCCCAGAGCGTACACGTCGCCGCCGGATATGCCCCGGGGAGTGGTGGGCATGACATTGTGGGTGAGCAGAAAAGGCTGTGATTTAAGGCTTAGCCGGGGAAGATAGCCGCTGTCGACAGCGGTCATTTTTGTCTGGAAGGCATCGATCTCTGCCGCCTGGGTAAACATGACGCTGCCCGCCTGGGTGGTCATTGCCCATTCCTGAAGCTCATCGAAATTGACCATGCCATCCAGACCGCTGCTGATGGGATCGTTGTAATCGTTTACCTCCTGGTAGAGAAACTGATCCTTTATTGTTCTGAGAAAGAAAGGATCCCCGGTAACCGTGGAGCCATTATTGTCGCTGCCGTTGCTGAAACCGTCGCCATTGGCATCAGTAGTGCCGATATTGTCCCAGTAGATGGCGGTCAGGTAGTTGAACGGGTAGATCTTGCGCCGCCACTCAGGATTGGGAACGCCGGCAATAACTTTATTGCGGGTGTTTTCCCTCCAGGTATAGGCTAACGCAATCTCTTCCCCGGCCGGCGGCAGGTCAGGAGGATTGCCCGTCAGGTTGTAAAACCGGCCGCCGGTGCTGTAATCGACGGAACGGGCGGCAGTATAGCGTTTCTGTACATGACAGGCGGTGCAGGAGATGATGTCCAGGTGATTGCCGAGAAACTCCTCTTCTGTGCCCGAGGCGTCGACAATCCGCCGGGCAGTGGGTACAATGGGCGCCAACAGGCCGGCTATATGGTGTTTCCCCTGCATTTCCGGCGGGCCATAGTGCTCTATATCAGCGATATGATCACCATCCAGATCACCGTAATAGAGATGGCAGTCTTCACAGGTCTTTACCGTCTCATCGTGTTCGGCAGGAAACTTCAGGGGGTCGAGTCCCTTGCCGGGGCTGTGCTGATTCACCGCAGTGAACTTGCCGGTTTCCGAGTGACAGCCGCCGCACTGCAGCACCTTGTGCACTTCGTCGCCATGCCAGCTGTCACCCCGTTTCAGGTAGTCGTTGCGGTAGACCGCGGCGTGCTGGTTTGCTGAAATTAGCGGGTCCGGGTTCTGGGGATCACTGCTGGCAACGGCGGTTGCCGCCAGGAAACCGTCCTGCCAGGCGTCGCCATTCAGGACTTCATTTTCAAATTCCAGGCTTTCGGGCATATGGCAGGCCAGGCAGTTAGCCGAATCCGGTATTCTTTTGATATTGCGGGAAAAATTGCTGTTGAGGTACAGTTTGTTCTCCGGATCCCGGGAGACATAATAGCTTTGATAATCAAAAACATCAGGGGTTTCCGGGTCGGGAGTAGCCACCCCGGTGCCAACGGTGGCGGCATTTTTAAACGTGCCGTCGGTAATCTGCGCATTGCGGGCCAGATGTTTGTAGCCAGCCAGGTGGCACATGAGACAGTCAACATCCAGTATCCCTGACTCTTCATGCCATTGTGCCTGGACGACCATGCCTTCCTTTACCTGAAAATCCCAGGCATTCAACGGTACCAAATCATGATTGCCATTGGTGGCATCGGTGGCCAGCGCAGCAGCCCGCGCACTGTTGTCGTGTTCATAATGGGGTTCGGGTACCGTATAACCGTAAGGGTTGAGGTCGCCGATACCGCCGCCCACATGACAGATGCTGCACTGCTGGACAAATTCAAAGGCGCTTAAATCAACTTTGGCGAGGAATTCGTTTTCATCGGTAAAAACAGTGTTCATGTCTGCCAGCTGGCGCTGATAGGTTGGACACCAGTTGCCGAACATCCCCGGTCCGGAAATCCAGGGGCGGCTGGGATCCCACGTGCCCCGGGGGATGGGATCGCCCTGGGCATCCAGCAGTTCCAGCATCCGCAGACCAGAATGGAAGTTGCCCCAATGGTTGTCAGCCACCTGGCGGTGGCAGGCGCCGCAGGTTTCACTGGGCCTGAACGGCGGCAGGTTGTCATAGACGCCGTCGGCCGGATCGTCGGACGAGGTCATAGTGACCGGTAGGCCATCTTGTCGGGTCATCAGGAATATCTGGTTGTGGGCAGTGGAATGGTCGACATCACCATGGCAGGCATAGCAGTCAATATCAGTCCCTGCAGGACCGGAACCCGTTGCAATGGCATCAAGAACAACCGGTTCGGTGCTGTTGTGACAAACAGCGCAGGTAAGGTCATGGTTGGTGATATGTTCGGTGACCACGTTGTCAGCATGGCACGAGAGACAGTCCGGACTGTAGATAACGGCATGGTTATGGTCGGCAAGATGATTGGTTGCCCCGTGGCAGGCACTGCAGTCAACATCGACCCCCTCAGGACCTGAGCCTGTTGCGATGGCATCAAGCACCGCCGGTTCGGCACTGTCATGGCAGGAAGTACAGGTTAAGTCATTGTTGGTGACATGTTCGGTGACCACGTTGTCGGCATGGCATTCAAGACAGCTGAGATCACTGATTACTGCATGATCGTGGGCGGCTGAATGGTCTGCAGATCCACCAAGATGGCAGTCGCTGCAGATTACCTCCGTTCCGGACAGCCCCAGATCAACAACAGTCCTTACCGTAGGGTCCGTTCCTGACTGGTCTGTGCTGCTGTGGCAGGTAGAGCAGCTGAGCTTGACCGTCAGGTCATCCTCATCCCGGTCAATATGGGCTGCCCTGATATCACTTCCATGGCAGGCTGTGCAGTCGGGAGGTACCTGTGCATGGTCATGCTCACCCGAGTGGAGATGGATTTCCCGTGCTTCGGTTTCATGGCAATAGGCACAGTAAGCTTTGCCACCGTTGTTCAGGGCATAGTTGACTGTTGCAATGATATCGGGGTCGGTGGGATTGAAGTGACACTCAAGACAGTCGACATTCTGTGTCTGGTGTTCGCCATGGACGGTCGGCTGATGACAGACAAGGCAGTCTTCAGGAGTAGATAGGCCACCATTGCCGGCGTTGGCTGCCAAGGGCAGGAGAAGGAGTAGTGAAACAGTGAAGCACAGAAAAATAACGGGTTTCAGGGCCTTGGTCATTTCTTCCTCCTGCTGGTGGGCTCAGGGAATGCTTACTCTCAGAACATGATCCACGCTGCTGTCAAAGTCTTGTCTCTTGTGGCTGGCATCGTTGGTGAGGACGGTGATATGTAGGGGTTGCTGGAACCATTGGTATGGGGCATTGCCGTTCCATCCGGGGCAAAAGGCAGATAATGGTTTGTGCTGCTGTTCCCCCAACATATTCACCGGTACATGGAATGGATCGTAGAGGGGGATAAGGTCAAGAGTTAGCGGATGGTTACTGATTCTTAAAGGGCTAGCAATTACCATACCGTTTTCTGGGTATATTTGAGTTTGCTTTTCTCTGGTCAGTGCTGACTATCTTTTTCCGTAGGCTGCCGAAAATAAAGGACTTTGTGACAATAAGAGTGATTTGCCGCAGGTTTGTAGGTGGGTGAGGTAAGTGTTCGTTGGTCATTTAGCCCATTTTGCTTGGGGCATATGCCCACCGTGAAGAAATAGTAAGTCAGGGACAGGCATTTTTTATTGACATCGGGATACTCTCAATGCTAAAGACGTGGGTATTAACCTAACGATCGTTCGGTAGTTTGTCTATGAAAAAAACCGCCTCCAGCAGACGCCAGCTGCTTTTTGATACGGCAGCTTCCCTTTTTGCCCGCCAGGGCTATCATGGAACCTCTATTCGGGATATCGCCCAGGTTTTGGGGATCCAGAAAAGCTCCCTCTACCACTATGTCGCCAGCAAGGAGGAACTGCTCTTTCTGCTCCTTGATGACTATGTCACCGTCGCCCTCGAGGAGATCGAGAAGCTGTGTGCCGAGGAACGTGCGCCGGCGGAAAAATTATCCCGGTTTATGCGTTTTTATACCGGCTTTTATGCCGGCGACCAGGAGCGACTGATCTTGCTGATCAATGAGCTGGACTGTCTGAGCGGCGATTACCGTGATATCCTGATTGGCAAGGAGCGGCGCTATGTCAAGGCGCTCACCGGTATATTTTCTCAACTTCAGGAACAGGGTGTTATGAAGCCCATCCCTCAGTCGGTGGCCGCCTTTGCTTTCTTCGGCATGGTCCACTATACCTGCAAGTGGTTTCATCATGATGGCGAAATTTCAGCTGAGAAGCTGGGTGAGCTGTTTCTGGAGATCTTTACCCGGGGAGTGTTTACCTGAAGATAAAATATATGCAGACAAAGGCCGATAGAACCCTGGAAGTGTGTAGGGATCTCATGGTTGGTCCATATGCGTCTGTAGGAAAAGATTATGCATGTGCATGAGTCGTTGATCGTGCCGGCTGGAAAGGAATGTGATGAAAGAACGAATTGGAAAGCTGCGGCAGGTTAAAGCCAAGGCCGTCCTCGGCGGCGGTCAGGAGAAGGTTGACCGGCAGCATGAGAAGGGGAAGCTGACGGCCAGGGAGCGTATTGAACACCTTCTTGACCCGGGCAGTTTCAATGAATTCAACCTACTGATCAAGCACAAGATTGGTGCTCCCGGCGATGGCATTGTCACCGGCCACGGCACCATCGACGGCCGAGTGGTCTGTGCGTATGCCCAGGATGTGACGGTGCTGGGGGGCTCTCAGGGCTATATGCACGGCCGTAAACTCTACAAGATCCATGAACTGGCCATGGAGATGGGGGTGCCGATCATTGCCCTCAATGACTCCCCCGGGGCCCGGGTGCTGCGACCTGAGCTGAGTGGTAGTGACGATCCCTACCGGGTGAGCGATGAAAAGCATGCTGGGGTGGTTTTTTACGCCAATGCCTTAAGTTCCGGCGTCGTTCCCCAGATTGCCGCCATTCTCGGCAACTGCACCGGCGGCTCCGTCTATTCTCCGGCCCTGATGGATTTTATCTTCATGATTGACCAGCAGTCCCACATGTTCATCACCGGCCCCCGGGTGATCAAATCGGTTATGGGCGAGGAGGTGACCATGGGCGAACTGGGCGGTGCCCAGATCCATTGCCAAAAAACCGGGGTGGCCGATTTCCGGGTCAAGAGTGAAATGGATTGTTTTCGGGAGATCAGGCGGCTTTTGGGCTTCCTGCCGGACAACTGGCGGCAGGCCCCTGAACGGTGGGCTGCCGGTGATGATCCGGACCGGTATGCCGATGATCTCGGCGAGTTGGTGCCGGCAAAGGCCACCAAAGCCTATGATATGCGGCAGGTGATCCGTCAGGTGGTAGATGACGGTGATTTTCTCGAGGTGAAACAGGAGTATGCCGGCGAAATCATCACCGGTTTCTGCCGTCTGGATGGCTATGCGGTGGGTATGGTTGCCAATCAGCCGCTGGTGAAAGCCGGCTGCATGACCACCGACAGCTCCCGCAAGCAGGCCCGCTTCATCCGTTTTTGCGATGCTTTCAACATTCCTCTGGTCCTGCTGGTGGATACACCTGGCTATCTTCCCGGCCGGGATCAGGAGTATGCCGGCATTATCAGCCACGGCGCCAAGGTCCTCTACGCCCTTTCCGAAGCCACCGTCCCCAGAATGGCGGTTCTCCTGCGCAAGGTCTACGGTGGGGCGGCTCTGGGCATGGGGATTCTGCCGGGGTTCGGCACTGACCTCATCTATGCCTGGCCAACGGCGGAGATTGGCGCCATGGGGGCGGAACAGGCGGTTGAACTGTTCTACGGCAAAGAGATCGGTGCCGCTGATAACCCCGAGGCCTTCAGGCAGGAGAAGGTGACGCAGTATCGGGAGCACTACGCCGATCCCCTGGCTCTGGCTTCCGATGTCACCTATGTCCAGGATATTATCGAGCCCCGGGAAACCCGGCGCTGCCTGATCAGGTCTTTGCGCCTGCTGCGCAACAAGACGCGCCGGCAGCCGTCCCGGAGACACGGGAATATGCCCCTGTAGTTATGCGGTGTTACGCTGTTCGGGGATTGATTTACGCTCATTCTCGCCGGCCGTCCATGGCCGGCTCTGAGGCGTCCGCCGCGAATCACCATCCGGGTGATTCGCTTGGCGGCCAAAACCGCTTTAAATCAACCCCCGAACAGCGTGATCCATGATGATCACATGCCATTGAGGGAAAGGAAATCAGATGAACTTTGAGCTGAGTGAAGAACAAATCATGCTGCGGGAGATGACCCGCAAATTCGCTGAGCAGGAGATGCTGCCTTCCCTGCGGGACTATGAAGAGAAGCAGGAGGTGAACCGGGAACTTATCGGCAAACTAGCCGATCTTGGGCTGTTGGGTGCCCATCTGCCCAAAGAGTATGGCGGCGGCGGGATTGACTACCTCTCCTGTGCCATCATCTGGGAGGAGCTGAGCCGGGTGAGCTGGACCATGGCCCTGGGTTCGGTGGGCCACGCGGTGCTCAGCGGCACCATTATCATGCACGCGGCCAGCGATGAACAAAAAGAAAAGTACCTGCCGCCTCTGTGCCGGGGGAAGCTGCTTTTTGCCACCGCCACCGTTGAACCCAATGCCGGCAGCGATGCCACCGCCATTGAAGCCAGCGCCAAGCTCAATGGTGACCACTGGGTACTGAACGGCACCAAGAATTTTGTCACCGGCGGCCGGCTTGCCGACGTGATCCTGGTGCTGGCCCAGACCGACAAGTCATTGGGTACCAAGGGGATGGTGCTGCTGGCGGTGGAGAAGGAGACCGCGGGACTATCCTATGAGCATGTGGAGCTGGTGGGCGGCCGGACCAGCGATATCGCCAACCTGGCTTTTGCTGATTGCCGGGTGCCGGCCGGCAACCTCATCGGCAAGGTCGGCCGCGGTTTGCATGGGGCGTTCCACGGCATTGATACCGCCCGGGTGTTTATCACTGCCGGAGCGCTGGGCATGGCCCAAAGCTGCCTGAATTCCTCGATCAAATACGCCCGGGAGCGGCTCCAGTTCGGCAAGCCCATCGCCAGTTTCCAGCTGGTCCAGGAAACCATCGCCCGGCTGGCGGCTGAGATTGAGACCATTCGCTGGCAGCTCTACTATGCCGCCCAGCTCAAAGATGCCGGCAAGTCCCACGGCAAGGAGTTGTCGGCGGCCAAGTGGCTGGCTTCCGAACTGGCGGTCCGGGCGGCGTCGGAGGCCATCCGGCTGCACGGGGCCTATGGCTGCAGCGTCGAGTATCCTCTGGAGCACCATTACCGGGACGCGGTGCTGGCCACCATCCTCGGGGGCACCTCGGAGATGCATAAACTGATGATCGGTCGGGAGCTGCTGGGCATCAATGCCATGAGCTGAAAAAATCATTTTACCAAATACCAGGAGATGCTGATTATGAAGACCATCTGTACCCTGCAGAACATGCTGCGGCGCAATGTGGAGCTGAATCCGGAGAAGATCGCCCTGATTGAAGGAAAGCGTTCCTATACGTTCAGGGAGTTTGCCGATCGCAGCCAGAGGATGGGCAATGCCCTGCTGAATCTGGGTTTGGCAAAGGGTGACCGGGTTGCCATCCTGAGCAAAAACAGCATCGAGAATGCCGAGTCCTATTTCAGCATCCCCAATGCCGGTCTGGTGCTGGTGATGCTCAACTTCCGCCTGGCGCCCCGGGAGATTCTTGATATCCTTGCTGATGCCGAGCCGCGGGTCCTGCTGGTGAACGAGGAATATGTAGGTGTTGTTGACCAGTTGCGGGCTAGCTTGTCCTTCGTGGAGCAGTTTGTTTTCATTGGTGATCGGGCAAAAACTCCGGCCGGCTGGCATCACTACGAAGAGATGATTGCTGCCGCCAAAACAGGCTGGCCGTCAGCGGCGGTGACTGAAGATGACCTGGCAGCCCTCATGTATACCAGCGGTACCACCGGGGCGCCCAAGGGATGCATGGCCATCCACCGCAACTTCTATCATGTTGGTCGCAGCCTGACGCTGGCGTTGAAGATGGATGCCGATGACTGCGGCATCATCGCCTCCCCCCTTTTTCACGCCACCGGCGAAGTGACCCTGATGAACCATGTCTACAGCGGCACCACCTCGGTGATCATGCCTCTGTGGGATGTGGATCTTTTTCTCCGGCTGGTGGAACAGTACAAGATTACCACCGGGATGCTGGCCACCCCGATGCTCATGTTTCTGGTGGATTTTCCCCATTCCGAACGCTACGACCATAGCAGCCTGAAAAAAATCTACTTTGCCGGGGCGCCGGTAACCCCGGTGGTGTTCCAGAAAGCCATCGAACGGTTCGGCAATGTCTTTATTCATCTCTTTGGCACCAGCGAAACCATCGGCCAGACCACCATCCTGTCCACCGATGATGTGGCCCGGGCCTTGGCGTCAGGGAAAACCGAAATTCTTGCTTCCTGCGGCAAATCGTTTGCCGATATGGAAAGCGTCGTGGTTGATGAGGACGACCGGCCGGTGCCGCCGGGGGTGGTGGGCGAGATCAAGGTTCGGGGACTGGGTACCACTCTGGGCTACTGGCGCAAGGAGGAGGCGACAAAGGCCGTTTTCCGCAACGGCTGGTACTATCCTCTGGATCTGTGCACCGTCGATGACCAGGGGTACATCTACATCGTCGACCGGAAAAAGGATATGATCATCACCGGCGGCGAGAACGTCTATCCAGCCGAGGTGGAAAATGTCCTCTACCGGCATCCGGGCGTCAGCCAGTCAGCGGTGATCGGTCTGCCGGACGCCAAATGGGGCGAGGCGGTAACCGCCATCATCCTGCCGAAAGAGGGTAAAAAGTTGTCCACCGACGAGATCATCTCCTTCTGCAAAGGGGAGATTGCCGGCTACAAGGCACCGAAAAAAATCATTTTTGTCACCGACATGCCCCGCAGCGCCAGCGGCAAGATTCTTAAATACAAGCTGCGGGAAGAATTTGCAGTGCAATGATTTTCCAGTAATGGAAAATCTTTAGCGTAATTAGGTAAAAATTTTCTCTTTTTTACTGAATATATTGTATTACGTTTTCTGTTGTGGAAGGTTGTTCTATAACATCTTGAAATAACAAGAACTATAAAATAATTTTTTATTTTATATCTCTGGTCTGCTTCTTGCTAACTCTTAATTATGTACGATAGGAAAGGAACCTTTTTTACATAAGTTAGACCTAAGGAGAATAAGTATGAAAGTCAGATCAGTTGTAGCCATATTCTTTGTCGTGTTTTGTTTATGCGGCATAACGCAGGTATCCCATGGTATGCCGATTTTGCCTGGCGGTACTTCAGATTATTGGACTTGGACTGCTTCTGACAGTGAAGGAAGAAGTGCTAGTGCGGATTTTTATTTTGCTGATGGTAAGTTCAATATTTTACTCGAGAATACTGCTGGCGCAACCACAGTGCCCAATACCGTTTTGGCGGGGCTGTTTTTCGACCTGGTTGATGGTTTTTCCATTTCTAACCCGCATGTTGAAGTGGCGGTTGGTTCAACTCTCCAAGGCCTTGTGACCGGAGGAGCAGGGTATAATATGGATGGTGAATTTGGCTATCTTGCCGGTATCGACGGCATCAATGGTGGCCTCGGGGATTATGGTATTGCGGCAACGGGTTTTGACCCTGAAGACGGCGCCCCTGTCGACTGGGATGGGTTTGGTGCCGATACTATCATTAATACAGATTATTCCTTTCCTTCTCCCAGTGCATCATCACCCAATGGTGCCGAGGCAGGCCTGGTGGGTGGTAATATAGACAATTTAGTTACCGCATCCATAGCCTCTTATGTCCAAAGTGCCGTTCTGATTCAATTTGACTTCGAATGGCCCGGGGAAATTCCTGATTCAGTAGTCAGCCAGGTCAATTTTTTGTATGGTACGGATTATGCCGGAACTCCGGTGCCCGAACCGAAAACCATGCTGCTTTTGGGGGTGGGCCTGCTGTCAATGGTGGCGGTGAGAAAGAAAACGGTGAAAAAATAGTTTAAGTATTGAAGTATATTCCAGTAAAAAGGCAGGCTCTTGTGGGAGCCTGCCTTTTTTATGCGTTTTCGGTCAGCCACTTCCTGCCCAGATAGCGCTCACCCTCGCTGTAGATGCAGCCGCAGTACTGCTGGCGGTACATCTGCCGCTCCTTCGATTCCTCGATGCCGGCTTTCCAGCCGGCTCTGAAGTCTTCGTAGTAAAAGGCCATCCCTGCCGCTTTCCCCGCCGCCTCACCCATTTCCCGGATCAGTTCATGCTGTTGAAATTTGCTGTAGAGCAGGGTGGAGGTGAAGGCGTCGAATTTGCCCCGTTTGGCAATCTTGGCGCTGACCTCCAGCCGGTCATGGTAGCAGAAGGTGCAGCGTTGAGTTTCCCGATAGACCGTGTTTCTGAGGAAGTACGGCAGCCGGTAGCGGTCGTCGACAATCAGTGGCAGATCGACCTCGGTGGCATAGGTTTGCAGGGTTTGCAGGCGCTGCTGCCATTCGGTGTAGGGGTGGATGTGGTTGCTGAAGCAGCCGTGGACCTCATGCCCTCCAGCCCGCAGCTGAACCAGAGGGTAGATAACACAGGGTCCGCAGCAGCAATGGAGAAGAATTTTCATCATCGATATCCTTGTTGACAATGGTTGTCCGGTGCCGCGCATTTCCGTGGCGGTATCCGGGCAGCAGTTCACGCTCATTCTCGCCGGCCGTCCTGGCCGGCTCCGAGGCGTCCGCCGCGAATCACCATCCGGGTGATTCGTCCGGCGGCCAAAACCGCTTTGAACTACCGCCCGGATACCGCCTTCCGTTGTGTCATGTGGTCTGTGCTGGAACAATAACAGTTTTTGTTAAAGGTACGCAACCCCGTTGCTGCTCCAGGGTATTTGAGCCCTGAGAGCTGTATGACAAGAGATCATCCTGCGGTCGGCGGCAACAGATAATTGTAGTTCACAGGGCTCTTTGGCCGATCATTTCCAGCAATCGCAGTCCGTCCCGGGCAAAGAGTAAGGCAAAAAAGAGCAGGATGGCGCCCAGACCGTAGTTGATGAGACGAAAGGCGCCGGCTGATATCTGTGTCCGTGAGTGGTGGGCCAGCGCCGCGACGGCAATCTTGCAGCCGACGATGCCGCCGTAAAAAAGCAGGAGAAAGAAGCCGGCGTTGCCATAACCTGTTTTTGAGGCCTGGAGCAGGGTCGGGCCGCCCACCGTCAGCCAGAAAAGATAGGGGTGGGGGTTGAGGAGATTGCCGATAATGCCCTTCTGCAATGAGCGGCTGCGGTTTGCCGGGGTGATGATTTTTTCCAGGGGGCTGGCGGTAAAACATTCGTAAGCCAGGTAGCAGATAAATGCCGCTCCGGCCAGGGAGATGATTCCCAGTATGGGTGTGGTCCGGGAAAAGCGGGACAGCAGGAACAGGGTTCCCAGGATAATCGGCAGATCGGTGATCAGGGGCGCCAGGGAAACCAAAAGGCCGGCCCGGAAGCCATGGTTCAGGGTTTCGCTGATCACCAGGGCCAGCAGTGGGCCGGGGGAGATGCCGGCCGTGATGCCGAATACCAGGCCGGCGCTGACGAATGGCCAACTGTGTATCAACGGTTCAGCTCCTCCCCAACTTCCTTGGCGGCAACGTGCATGGTGCCGATGTTCTGTTGCTCCTCCCCAGCCTTCGGTCGGAGTATCCTTCTGTTCTCCTATACTGTGCTTTGTCATTCGGGTCAAGAGACGGTGGGAAAAAAGGCTGTAAAGCTGGTCAGCTGCCTAGTAAATCTTGACTTTTACCGTGGTTTCTTTGTAGTCTGCGTGGTTGCTGATAATCGTTTTTTATCCCTGAACAGAAAGGCATGACTATGGGCCGTATGCTGGTCTTTGATAGAGTTCGGATGGTGATGTTCGTGTGTGGTGCAGTTTTCCTGCTCTATGCAGGCAGTCTGGCAGCGGCGGAAAAACAGCCGCCCGGACGGCCGCCGGCCAAGGTGGTGGTTGCCCCGGTGCGGGAGCAGCAGATAGCCCGGACGATGGTCATTACCGGCACCGTGGAGGCTGATCTGGACAGTCTGGTGGCCAGCGAGCTTGATGGGGTGGTTGCCGAGCTGCTGGTTACCGAAGGTCAACGGGTCAAGAAGGGTGATTGCCTGTGTCGGCTCAACGGCGATCTGCTTGAGCGGCAGCTGCAGGTGGAGACGAGGGAGATTGAGCATCTTACCGTCCTCCATGAGAAAGCAAAAACCGACTTTTCCAGGATTGAGCAGCTCTTTGAGCAGGAGGCTGCCGCCCGCCAGTTGTTTGATGACCGGTTCTACGAGGTGCGGCGTACCGAAGCCCTGATTGCCGTTGGCCGGGCAAGGGTCCGGCATTTGACTGCTGAGTTGGCAAAGAAGGCGATTTATGCCCCTTTTGCCGGCCTGGTGGTGGAAAAGCTGGTGGAAGTGGGTGAATGGGTGGGCGCCGGGCAGGCAATCTGCCGTCTCATTGATGACCGGCAGCTGGTGGTCACCATCCCGGTGCCGGCCGCTTCAGTTGCCTATGTGCGGGAACAATCTTCGTTTCTGGTCTACCTGCGGGAAGGTGGCAAGCCGCTGGCCGGGACAACAAACCGCCTGGTGCCGGTAGCCGACCGGCAGGCCCGCAGCCTTCCTTTCCTGATCAATCTGCCGGCCGGGGATGGGGTTTTTGCCGGCATGGAGGCGATGGTGGAAATTCCGGCGGCGCCGCCGGCCCGCTGGCTGACCGTTCCCCGGGATGCCCTGGTGACCGGCGGTGAACAGATGCGGGTGTTTGTCATTGCTGATGCCATGGCTCAGCCGATACCTGTCCAAGTGGAGGGGTATGCCGGCGAGGATGCCCTGGTTGTTGCTGACGGGCTGCAGCCCGGCATGGTGGTTGCCGTCCGGGGCAACGAGCGGCTGCGGCCAAGCCAGCCGGTGGAGATTATCCAGTGAACTTCATCGAATGGGTTATCCGCAAACCAGTGACCGTGGTGGTGGGGGTCATCTTTATTGTTCTCTTCGGCTGGCTCAGCGCCAGCCGGCTGCCGATACAGCTGGCACCCGATGTGGCGCTGCCAGAGATCACCGTCACCACCATCTGGCCGGGGGCCAGCCCCTATGAGATCGAGCGGGAAATTATCGAGGAGCAGGAGGAGGTGCTCAAGGGGCTCAAGGGATTGGTGAAGATGGAGAGCGAAAGCACCTCCGATCTGGGCCGCATCATTCTCACCTTCGATATCGATTCCGACCTCAAGGATATTCTCCTGCGGACCTCCAACAAGCTCAATGAAGTGCCCAGCTATCCGGAAAACGTTGAAAAGCCGGTGATTACCGCTTCCGGGGCCAACGCCTCGCCGGTGATCTGGACAATCTTCAAAACCAGGCCCGGCAACTCCCGGGACATCAATACCTACCTGACCTATTTCGACGATTCCATCCGTCAGCACCTGGAAAGGGTTGACGGCGTTGCCGAACTCTATGTGGTGGGGGGGACCGAGGATGAGATGCAGGTCATGGTCGATCCCCAGCGGCTGGTGATCCATGGGCTGACCATGGGGAAGATGGTCGAACGGCTGGTGGCCGAGAACACCAATCTCTCCGCCGGTGACGTCAGCACCCGCAAACGCAAATATCTGGTTCGAACGGTGGGTGAATACAAGAGCCCCAAGGATATTGGCGAGGTGGTGATTACTGAGGATCGCGACCGGCTGGTGCGGGTTGCCGATGTGGCGGACGTCGCCTACGGCCACAAGAAGGTTTCGGCGGCCATCAGACACGATGGCCAGTCGGCGATTGCCGTGGGGATCAAGAAAGAGGTGGGGGCCAACGTTCTGACCCTGACCAGGCTGGCCAAGGTGGAGGTGGAACGCCTCAATCGGGAGATTCTTGAACCCCAGGGCCTCTATCTCGACTGGGTCTATGACCAGACCCCCTACATCAACAGCGCCATCGGTCTGGTGAAGCAGAACATGATGGTCGGCGGATTGCTGGCCATTGTGGTCCTCTTTCTTTTCCTGCGCAGTTTTGCTTCGACCCTGATCATTGCCCTGGCGATTCCGGTGAGCGTCGTGGGGACCTTTATTTTTCTCGTCGTCGGCCACCGGAACCTGAACGTCATCAGTTTGGCCGGGATGGCTTTTGCCGTGGGGATGGTGGTTGACAACGCCATCGTGGTGCTGGAAAATATCGACCGGCACCGAAAAATGGGAAAACCGCCCTTTGCCGCTGCCCTTGAGGGGACCACCGAGGTGTGGGGGGCCGTGCTGGCATCAACGGTGACCACCCTGGCGGTGTTTCTGCCGGTGGTCTTTATTCGCGAGGAAGCGGGCCAGCTTTTCAAGGATCTGGCTATTGCCATCTGCGGCTCGGTGGCCTTGAGCCTCTTGGTATCGGTGACCGTGATCCCCATGCTGGCCAATCAGCTTTTTTCCCACCGACATCGGTCTCTTGATAGTACCGGTGATCTGTTTTCCCGTTTTGGCGCCCTGTTCAGCGGCCTGATAACCGTCCTGGTGGGCTGGATCAACCGGAACTGGGTTTCCCGCATCGTGGTGGTGGTGATGATTGTTGCCGCCAGCCTCGGGGTTTCCCGGCTGCTGCTGCCAAAGATGGAGTACCTGCCACAAGGCAACCGCAACCTGATTTTAAGCATTCTGGTGCCGCCCCCTGGCTATTCCGATGCCGAGCGGCAGGCGATTGGTGAATATATTGGTGAGCAGCTGCGTCCCTACCAGGAGGCGGCCATTGATGGTGCTGACCGGATTGATACCTATTTTTATGTCGGCCGGGGGCAGATGCTCTTCCTCGGGGCCAAGGCTGAGCATCCTGAAAAGGTCAAGACGATTATCCCAGTGCTGCAGAAAATAATCAGCGGTGTTCCCGGAATGTTCGGGGTGACGGTTCAGCGGGGACTGTTTGAAAGCGGTCTTGGCAAGGGGAGGACCATTGAGGTGGATCTCCGCGGCGGCGACCTGCAGCAGCTGGTGACCATCGGGGGAACCATGTTCGGCATGATCAGTCAGGCCATCCCCGGTGCCCAGATACGGCCGGTTCCCTCCCTGGAACTGACCAATCCGGAAGTGCTGGTCATTCCAGACCGGCGCCGCTGCGCCGCCCTGGGAATCGATGCCCGGGAACTGGCAATCACCGTTGATGTGCTGCTGGATGGCCGCAAAATTGATGACTTCAAGCCCGAGGGCCGCAACCAGATCGATTTGACTCTGATGAGCAAGACCGGGATGATCCAGGCGCCGGAGCAGGTTGCCGGGGTGTCGGTGCTGACTCCCGGAGGCCGCCAGGTGCCCATCAGTTCCCTGGCCAGCATCCGTGAGACCGCCGGGCCCACCCAGATCAACCATCTGGAGCGCAAGCGGGCGGTGACCCTTCAGGTTACGCCGCCGGAGGCGGTGCCGCTGGAAAAAGCCATGGATATTATCGCTGATACCATTATTCCCCAAGTCAAAAAGATGGGACTGATCACCGGCGATGAGGAGGTTTCCCTTTCCGGCACCGCCGACAAGCTGACCCAGACCCGCAAAGCACTGCAGGGTAATTTTCTTCTGGCGCTGGCCATCACCTATCTGTTGATGGCTGCCTTGTTTGAAAATTTCTTCTATCCCCTGATCATCATGGTCAGTGTGCCCATGGCAGCGGCCGGCGGCTTTATCGGTTTGGCCCTGGTGAATCGTTTCTTGGTTTCCCAGCCCATGGATGTCTTGACCATGCTCGGTTTTATCATTCTGGTGGGGGTGGTGGTCAATAATGCCATTCTCATTGTTCACCAGGCCCTTAATTTTGTCCGCACCGGCGAGCTGGGTCCCGATGAGGCGATTGTCGAATCGGTGCGCACCCGCATCCGGCCCATCTTCATGAGTACCCTCACCAGTCTTCTGGGGATGCTGCCCTTGGTTTTGTTTCCCGGGGCTGGGTCGGAATTGTATCGGGGGCTGGGCAGCGTCGTCCTGGGCGGCCTGGCGCTGTCAACAGTCTTTACCCTGCTGCTCATTCCTGCCCTGCTGGGATTTTTCCTGCGGCCGGCAAAATAAGTTCGTTGCCGGTGTTTTTGGACACCATCAGTTTTGTTGTAAGATCTGCTGTTAGGAATGTTATGGTGACATGAAGTGACTTGAACATCTGCTGTTGAGGAGGGAACGATGATCATGGAAAAAAGCGGCCTGGTGGCCATGGGCGGCAGCCCGGTTACCCTGTTGGGCCCCGCACTGAAAGAGGGGGATTCGGCTCCGGAGTTTAAAGTGGTTGATGCCGATTTTAAAACCATCTCTTTGCATGATTTCAAAGGCAGGATAAAACTCATCAGCGTTGTTCCATCCCTTGATACCCCGATATGTGAATTGCAGACCCAGCGTTTTAACCAAGAGGCTGAACAGCTGCCGGCAGATGTCTCTGTACTCACCATTAGTATGGACCTTCCCTTTGCCCAAAGCCGGTTTTGCGGCGCGAGAAATATCAACCGGGTTCAGGTCTTTTCCGATTATAAATATCGCTCTTTCGGTTATGCCTACGGGGTCATGATCAAAGAGATGATGCTGCTGGCCCGGGCTATTTTTCTGGTTGATAAACAGGATGTGATCCGTTACCAGGAAATCTGCCATGAGGTGAAGGAACACCCCCGGTATTATCAGGTATTGAAGGCGCTGAGATCGCTCTAAACCACCTTGATGTCAGCCTGCACGTGTTCAGTTTTAAGCTATGAATCGTTAAACATCAGCTCCCGGATACAGGTGAAAGGGGAAGTGGATGGCCATCGTTCGCAAAGCAGCAGCAGTGCTTTTTTATTGTTGGCTGGTTTTGTTGTTGCCGGGGTTAAGCAGTGCAGCTCAGCGGGTTTATATTGTCTACAGCTATCATCCCGACTATTTCTGGCAGCAGGGAGAAGAACAGGGGATTGCCGAAGCGCTTGCCGGGATGGATATTATCTATGGTAGTTTCTGCCTTGATACCAAACGTCACCAGAGCGAGGCGTGGCTCGATCGGAAGGTCGCTGAATGCCTTGCCGATATCGCCTCTTTTCGGCCGGATATCATTGTTACCTGTGATGATAATGCCATTAAAACTATCGCCGCCCATTTTCACCATCAGGATATCCCGGTCGTTTTTCTGGGAATCAACACTGAGCCGGAGGAGTATGGCCTGGTGGCATCAGGCAACCGCCAGGCGCCGGGGGGCAATGTAACCGGTGTCCTTGAACGGCATTATTATGAGCATACCACGGCTCTGCTGCAAACTATTCTGTTGGCCAATGATTTCAAGACTACGACGCTGAATATCATTACGGATGATTCCTATACCTCCACTAAATTGATAGATTTTCTCAAGAAAGCTCCTTGGGAGACTCCCTGGGAAAAGGTTTTTCATCCCCAGATAGGGACGTTTTCCGGTTATCGGGAGCTTATTGATGAGATTAATCACCCGGATCAGGTGGTGTTCATCTATAATCTTGAGTCAATCAAGGCCAAAGGGCATCATGTGTCCAACCATAAGCTGCTCAGCTGGACCCGGGACCATCTGCAAATTCCTGCGGTGGCCTTTCATCCCCCCTATCTGGAGATGGGTGCCGCACTGTGCGGTGTGGTAGTGACCGGCAGAACTCAAGGGTACTACGCCGGACTCAAAGCGCAGCAGATTCTTCAGGGAACGCCCGCCGGCAGGATTCCCATCGACCGTCCACCCAAGGGGACCGTAGTGCTGAATATCTCGACAGCCAAGCGTTTGGGGATTAAAATCCCCCTGACTGTTCTTCTGGGAGCTGATATTGTCTATGATCGTCAACTTGGCAAGGACTAGCTGGTGGTAGCGCCAAAAGGGTTTCTGGTGAATAGGTGAGACACAAGTATTATCTCCAGTTTTTTATATTCATTTCCATCTGTCTCGGTTTGTTTCTGTTTGGCGGAGCCAGCTTCTATCGTGGCGTGATGGGAACTATTCGGACCAATCTGCACCAAGAACAATTTCTGGTTGCCGAACGGATCAAGGATACGATCGAAACCTATCTTGAGCGGATCGGCACCAGCATTGATTCAGTTCTGGCTATTGAGAATGTCGGCCAAACGGATGTTATTGATGTTTTGAATGCCCGCTTTCAGCTGCTGCAGGCCATCTATCCGGAAATCAGCAATGTTGCTTTTGCCAATACCGAAGAAGAAATTTTTTTCAGTGGCAAGGACGGCCGCTTGCTGCCCGTGGGAATTCCGATGGAGGATGTCTATGAATGGCAGCATCTGAAACAGAAATTCTGGTGGCAGGTTGGTGAAAGCCAGGCGGCGGCAACGGTGACCGAACTGTTTCAGTTTATCCCATCTGTTGACCATGCGGTCAAGATGCCGGTGGTCCTTTTTTCCAAGAATGTGGTTGTCAACGGGTTCTATGCCGGTACTATTCTCATTCCTTTTCACTTCGATTATATTATTGCCAATTTCCTCGAGTCCCTGCCGGCTGCCAATGAACGCCTGGTGGCTTTGATAAGCGACCGGGGGCTGGTGCTCTATTCCACCATTGGGAATATCCAGTACAGTAAAACCCTGCCGGCTTTTTCGGGATACCAGGCTGCAGACCAGCAGCGTTTTTCGTTGATTGACCAGGAACAGCATGACTATGTTTCCCGGTCGTTATTGCAGCAGAAGCCGTTTTACTGTCGGTATTGCCTAGCCGGGGAACAAGGGGATGGTTCCGCTTTGACCTTCGAGTCCTATTTTGCACCGGTTACCATTGGCGGAACTCTCTGGACCCTGATGGTCGGTACGCCGCTTCCCGGCCCTTATGCTGCCGGGAAGGCTATTTTCATTCCACTTTTCTTCGGCTCTCTGTCGCTGATTGTCCTTATTGGTTTGGTGACCTTCTGGTTGTTTCGCCAGACACATCGATACTGGGGGGATATTACTGTCTTCAAAGCAGCCATCGAAAACAGTGGCGATGGGCTCTATATTGCCGATCTTGAAGGAAAATATCGCTATGTCAACCAAGCCTATTGCCAGATGACTGGTTATGATGTCGCCGAATTGCTGGGCTGCCTGGTTGATGACCTGCAGCCGGATATGGAAACCGATGGTAGTCAGAATGCCGCAAAAAAAGCTGTTGCAGACGGTGAGCTCTGGTCAGGAACCGTGCGGAAAAGGTCCCGTGACCAACGGATAGTTGAGGTCTTGCAAAGTATTTCACCGGTTATTCAGAATGGTGCGATTGTCGGCTATGCCTGTAGTCAGCGTGATATTAGTGACGAAATGCGGCTGAAGCGTCAGCTGGAACGTTATTCCGAGCGACTTGAAGATGAGGTTGAAATCAAAACACGCGCATTGGCGCAGTCGCAGAAAATGGAAACCGTCGGCTTGCTGGCTTCCGGTTTTGCCCATGATTTCAATAACCTGCTGGCCGGCATCTTCGGCAATATCCAGCTGCTCGAGCTTGAAACCGTAAACGGCACTGAGAAATGCCAGAAGTACGTGGCAAAGCTGAAGAATATTTCTTTACGGGCTTCCGAGCTGGTCCGCCAGATTCTTGATTTTTCCCGGCAAAGCAAAACGAGTTCTGTCAACACCAAGCTTTCCGTCATTATTCAGGAAACGGTTGAACTTGCCTCCCATTCTCTGCCGAAGAATATTAGCCTTTCTTTTCGGGATGCTTCCGAGGACTCGGTTGTCAAGGTGGATAAAGCACAGATCATGCAGGTGTTGATGAATATCCTCATCAACGCCCGGGATGCTATCGGTTTGCGGGATGATGGCCGGATAACCATCACCACCAGTACCTGTTATATGGATTCCTTTGACCGCCGGCGCCTGAACCTGGCCCGTGATGGCTGGTATGTGGAAACCAGGGTTGCCGATAACGGACCGGGTATCCCGGCACCGATCATTGATCGGATTTTTGATCCATTTTTTACCACCAAGGAGTGGTCTGACCGGAAGGGAACCGGCATTGGCCTTTCCATTGCCTATACTGTTGTCCATAACTATGACGGTACTATCCAGGCAAGCAGCCGCAAGGGGGAGGAGGGGACGACCTTTTCCATTTTGTTGCCCTGTGTGGCTGGTGATGCTCATGATCTTGCCGATGAAACGGTGACTGCTGAAGTTCTGCGGCTGGATGGCAAAACGGTGCTGGTGATTGATGATGAGGTTGATATCCGTGAAACAGTCCGCGGGCTGCTGGAACACCATGGCGCCTCAGTTGTCACGGCTGAAGATGGCCGCCAGGGGCTGGAGTTTCTGGATGGACACCGTCCCGATGTTATTCTGCTGGATCTGGTTATGCCGACTATGAGTGGTGAAAGATTTTTAGAGGAGATGAGTTCTGGATCCCATGATATCCCAGTGGTGGTGATGACCGGGTTGGCCAAGGATGGCTATCAACTGGTGCATGGCTACCCGCTGGTCAAAAATGTGCTGAAAAAGCCTTTTCGTTTTAATGATCTGGTTAGTGCCTTGTCCTTTATGGCCTGAAGTGAAAGGAGCGGATGGTATGACCGTTTCAGTGAATACTTGCTGTACCGACCAGCCTTTTGACCTGCAGATAAGCTATCAGCAGTTTTTGGCCCGTGAGCCTGAGACTACCGGCACCGTGGTCTTTCATCATGGAAAGGTGAAATATCCCGGCAAGCAGGTACCCCGTTTCCGGGATGTTCTCCTGGCGCCGGTGGTTGCCGATCCTGCTGCCGCTTTAGAGCTCATTGGCAGGCAGGCAGCCGAAACTTTTGACCTGCATCAAGTGCTTATTGTCCACCGTCAGGGTGTCGTGCAGGCCGGTGATGATGTGCTACTGGTTATTGTTTCAGCGGCGACCAGGAAGCCGGCTTTTGACGCTTGTGCCTGGATTGTTGATCAAATCAAGCAGGAAATGATTATTACACTAAGGGAACGGACATGATGAATTCTGCCGGCAAGCCGTTCCAGCCGCCAAGCTGGGCAACCAATCCCCACCTGCAAACCATAGCAGCCAATCGCAAAATACGACTTTTGGGGACTAATGAGATGGCTGCCACAGCCTTGGAATGGGTGGTTGATGCTGGCAATGATGTGCGATTGCAGGGCTGGTACTCCCGTCGACCGGGAGGCGGCAAGGGGTTGGTTATCCTGCTCCATGGCTGGGAAGGGAGTGCCGGTTCAACCTATGTCATGGCCACCGGCAGGTTTTTGTACCGGCAGGGGTACGATATCTTTCGCCTCAATCTCCGTGATCATGGTTCCAGTCACCATCTTAATCCCGGTTTGTTTAATGGTACTCTTGGGGAGGAGGTATTCCAGGGAGTCTCTCAGGCTGCTTCCCTGGCAGCAGGTTGTTCCTGCTTCCTGGTCGGTTTCTCCCTGGGCGGCAATTTCGCCCTCCGGGTCGGTTTGCACCGGGAGTGCCGAAGCATACACAATCTTTGCCGGATCATCTGCATCAGTCCCTGCCTCGACCCCCTGAAAACCACCCGGGCTATCGACCGGTCATCCCTGTATCGCTGGTACTTCCTGAAAAAATGGCGCCGATCTCTGGGTATCAAGCAGAATATTTTCCCCGAACTATATGATTTTCACACCGTGTTGGGCAGCCGTACCTGTCTGGAAATGACCGAACGGGTCATTGCTGACTATTCCCCATTTCCCAGCTATGGGGAGTATTTTGAGCAGTATACCCTTACCGGCGGTGTTCTTGAGGATTTGCAGGTGCCGACGACGGTCATTACCGCCGCTGATGATCCGGTGGTTCCCGTTGATGACTTTTATGATCTCCCCGAGATTGACAAGCTGGAACTGCTTGTCCAACCGCATGGCGGCCATTGCGGCTTTCTTGATCAGCTTCCTTTCGGCTGCTGGTATGAAGGCGTCATTGCTGAACTGCTGGCAGGCAATGGATGCGTGAGATAGTTCTTGATACGGAAACCACGGGCATCTCCGCCCGCCAGGGGCATCGGATTATCGAGATTGCCTGCCTTGAACTGGAAAACGGTCAGCCAAACGGGAAGGTTTTTCACCAGCGTCTCAATCCGGGCCGTCCCATCGACTGGCAGGCCTCAAGGATTCACGGTATCAGAGATGACCATGTCCGCTCCTGCCCAGCTTTTTCAGAGATAGCGCCTAAACTGTTTGACTTTATCGCCGACAGTCCCCTGGTTATCCATAATGCGCCCTTTGATCTGGCATTTTTGCGCCAGGAAATACTGCTTGCCGGGCGGGGTGAATTTCAGCCCCGGGCAGTGGTTGACACGCTCCAGATGGCCCGCCGCCTTTTTCCCGGCCGGAAAAACAGCCTTGAGGCCTTATGCCATCGTTTTGCCATTGATGTCTCAGGACGGCAACTGCATGGCGCGCTGATCGATTGCCGTCTGCTGGCCCGGGTTTACCACTGTTTGCTGGCCTTTTCCTCCCCTTCTTGACAGGGAAGCTGCAGCTTGCTACATTTCTAATAGGCTTTGGCAATCCCGATATGAACATTGAACGGCTTCCTTGGTGCGCATGTCCCTGGTTGTTTTTACCGATCTTGATGGAACCCTGCTGGATGCAGCGACCTACTCTTGGGAGGCTGCCCGTTCAGCCTTGGAGCAGTGTCATACACGCGGGGCTTTGGTCATTGCCGTAACCAGCAAGACCATGGCTGAAACCAGGGTTGCCAGTGAAGCAATCGGTCTTGATGAACGCTTTATCTTTGAAAATGGTGGTGGCATATACGTAGGGGGGGAGCAGTATCTGGCGCTGGGCATGCCCTATGAAGACGTACGCCGGGGGTTTGCCTTTCTGGCCCGGCAGTTTCCTCTCCAGGGTATGGGGGATATGAGTGTTGTTCAAGTGGCCGACCTTACGGGGCTCACCATTGAGGAGGCTGCCATGGCCAGGCAGCGGCTGTTCACCGAACCGTTTCTTTATCATGGTGATGATCTTGGCGTCTTGATGGCTGCCGCTGCCGGGTTGGGGTTTCAGGTCGTCAGAGGTGGCCGTTTCTATCATCTGATGGCGGCAGAACAATCGAAAGGTGCAGCCATCCAACGACTGGTGCAGAACCTGGAAAAAGAATCGGGGGTATCCTTGGTAACAGCAGCTTTAGGGGACAGTCCCAACGACTTTCCCATGCTTGCCGTGGTGGACCATCCATTTCTGGTGCGGCATAAGGATGGTCAGGCTACCGAATGCCCATTGGATACGGTGATAATTACTGGAGCTGCTGGTCCAGCCGGCTGGTCGGAAGCGGTTTCAGGGCTGTTGGCGGCGTGGGATAGGCGTTCATTGAGGAGGGGAGTCCATGTCTGATTTCATTCAGAATCGCAAGATTACCAATCTGCAGATGCTTAACAAGCGGACCTTGATGGATATTGAGAGCGAAATTGAGATTTATGCCTATGACCGCAAGGTGACTCTGTTGCTGCCGTCCCTCTATTCCGAGTTTCTCGGTGAAGCAATGCCGAAGATTATCAAGCAGTTGGAGACAATCCCCTATCTCCACCGGATTGTCCTTTCCCTTGACCGGGCCAGCGAGGAGGAGTTTGTTTCGGTGAAAAAGGCCTTTGTCGATTTCCCTTGTGACGTGAAAATTATCTGGCAGGACAGCCCGCAGATCAGGGCATTGTATGCCTACCTCGAAGATCATGACTTTTATGTCGGCTGCCAGGGGAAAGGGCGGGGCGTATGGTTTTCCATCGGTTACATCCTGGCTAAGAAGGATACCAAAGTGATTGCCCTGCACGATTGTGATATCGTCAATTATGATCGGATGCTGCTGGCCAGGCTGGTCTATCCTCTGGTTAATCCCTCGCTTTCTTATGAGTTCAGCAAAGGATATTATTCCCGGGTCAGTGGCTGTCAGTTGTACGGTCGGGTTACCCGCCTGTATATTACCCCGCTGCTGCAGGCCTTGAAAAAGATCTTTGGCCCTTTAAACTTTTTTGAATTTCTCGAGAGTTTTCGCTATATCCTCAGTGGTGAATTTGCCATTCGTTCCGATATGGCGGCCAAGGTCCGGATAACTCCCGACTGGGGGTTGGAAATTGCCACCCTTGGAGAAGTCTACAGCCTGGCAACTCCGGCCAGGGTCTGTCAGGTGGAGTTGATGAGTAATTATGAACATAAGCACCAGGAGATCAAAAAGGATGATGATCCCTATAGCGGCCTGAGCCGTATGGTCATTGATATCACCCGGTCGCTTTTCCGCCTGCTGTCCCAGGACGGTATCGTTTTTACCCCGGCGGTTATCCGCTCCCTGCGGGTGACTTATATTAATTTTGCCCGGATGAATATTGAAAAGTATGATGCCCTGGCCAAGCTCAATGGCCTGCGTTTCGACCGCCATGGTGAAATTACTGCGGTGGAACAGTTCTCCGCCGCCCTGATCATGGCATCGGAAAAATTCATGGATGACCCTATTGGTACTCCTCTGCTGCCTGGCTGGCACCGGGTGATTTCCGGTGAAGCTGATTTTGGCAGCCGGATGATCGAGGTTATCGATGCGGAAAATGGATAACCTGCCATTGAGCGATTGCTGGTTTGCAACCTGACTCATGACAGCTTACTGCCGGCTAAAGTGCTCAATATGAAATAGATGAAACAGGGTGCTTTTTTGAGAGGTCGGGGATAGAAACTTCTCCTCCGGCCTTTCTTGGTTTGAACTTTTGTAAATCCAGGGGGAGGTGGCAATGCAGGTTTTGATCCTTTATTATTCCCAGGGGGGCAATACCAGACAGTTGGCGGAAAAGATTGCCGAGGGGGTGCAATCGACCGGGGTAGAGGCAGTGATCAAATCAACCGCAGAAGTAACCAAGGATGATTTTTTGCAGTCAGCCGGGATCATTGCCGGATCGCCGGTGTATTTTGGTGTTATGGCTGCCGATTTGAAGCGCGTATTTGATGAATTTGTCAGTGTCCGGAAAAAAATGGAAAATAAGGTCGGGGCGGCCTTTGCCACCAGTGGTCATCCCACCGGCGGCAAGGAGACCACCATCATGTCGATTCTCCAGTGCATGTTTATCTATGGGATGATCATTGTCGGTGATCCCATGAGCGCTTCCGGTCATTACGGGGTGGCCTCGGTGGGCAGTCCCGATGAAACCGCAGCCCGGGACGGTTTTGAGCTGGGCCGCCGGGTTGCCATGTTGTGTGAGAAAGTACAATAATCATGATCTTGTTCTGTCGGGGAGGGGTGCCATACCTTGAACCCTGAAACAGCAGCAGTTGTTTTTGCTACCTGCCGGGAGTATGATTCCCGTAAGTTGCGGCGTACTCTGGAGGAGATGATTGCTGTGCTGGGAGTCGACGGATTTATTCAACCGGGGGAACGGGTGTTGCTCAAACCGAATCTCATTGCCCCGCGGCCGGCGGCTGATGCTGTTTGTACCCATCCTGAAGTGGTGCGGGCCGTGGCCATGATCATTCGTGACTGTGGTGCTACTCCTTTTATCGGCGACAGCCCTGGATACGCCTCGCTGGATCGCTGTCTGGAAAAAAGCGGCATCCGTGAGGTTGTCGCTGCGTTGGATATTGGGGTGGTTTCTTTTGAACGGCAGGTGGAATGCCGGCGGCCGGAAAATCATATTCTCAAGCGCTTCAATCTGGCGGCTCCGGTGCTGGAGTTTGATCGGGTCATCAATCTGCCGAAGCTCAAAACCCATGGTATGATGGGACTGACGCTGGCAGTGAAAAATCTTTTCGGCTGCATTCCCGGCCTTTCCAAGGCCCATTGGCATATGCGTGCCGGCCACCAGCGGCAGCTTTTTGCCCGGATTCTCCTGGATTTATACCAGACTATCAAGCCTGATCTGCATATTCTTGACGGCATTGTTGCCATGGAGGGGGAGGGACCCACTGGCGGGGTGCCGGTTTCCCTCGGGCTTCTTGGTGCTGCGGTGGACGGTGTCGCCCTGGATTATGCAACCGAACAGCTGCTGGATTACCCCCAACTGACGCCGATCAGCCAGCAAGCTATCGATGATAACCTGCTTATTCCTGAGCGGATAGAAGTTGCCGGGGATTTCCCTGAACACCGCCGGCCACTGAAAACCGCCCGCGGATCCCGGGATGCGGCGTTTCCCTTGCACCGCCTGGTCCGGCGTCTGGTGGTTAAAAATCCGGTGATTTCATCTTCCCGCTGTCATCGGTGCCTGGTGTGTGTCAAACACTGCCCGGCCCAGGCGATGAAATTCGTTGACCGTTCAGTGCGCATCAATTATAACACCTGCATTCGCTGCTACTGCTGCCATGAACTGTGCCCCTACCATGCTGTCCGGGTCAGATGGGGCCTGGCGTGGGCACTGTGAAAACATAAGGGGATTACTATGCCAACCTACGAATATCGCTGCCGCAACTGTGGTTTTACCTTTGAAGTTTCCCAGAAGATGTCGGATGTCAAGCTGACTACTTGTGAACGCTGCGAGGGAGAACTGGAGCGCCTGATCAGCGGCGGTACCGGGTTTATTGCCGGCGGCGGCACCCGTGGAACTGCCGAACGGCCGGCCTGTGGCATGGAAAGGCCTTGCTGCGGCCGGGATCAGGTCTGCGGCGAAAGGGCATGCCATCATGAATCCTGAAATCATTTTGCTGTCTTATGTTCGGAAAATCATCTCATCCAGAAAATGGATGTCAAAAGTAAAGAGTTGCCGCAGAAATTTCTGGAAGGAAAGAAAATGGATGTAAACAGACTGCATTGCATTGACCTTGACCAGCCGAAGCTGGAAGGTTTTACAAAATTTCTTAGTGCCTGGGTCTATCAGGGAGATGATTTTACCTTTCTTGTTGATCCCGGCCCCCTTTCCTCCATCCCGTTTCTGGTGGGGGAACTCAGGCGACTGGGGATCGAAACCCTTGATTATATTCTCCTGACCCACATCCACATCGATCATGCCGGCGGGACGGGAAGATTGCTTGACCATTATCCAGCCGCCCGGGTTATCTGCCATCCCGACGGCATCAGTCATATGGTTGAGCCGGCCAGACTCTGGGAGGGTTCGCTCAAGGTTCTCGGTTATATGGCGGAAGCTTATGGCGAGATTGTTCCGGTGCCGGCCGCCAGCATCAGTTTTGCCGCTGAAATCGGCAGCACTGGCATCAAGGCCGTCCTGACTCCGGGGCATGCCCAGCACCATCTCTGTTTTTTCTATGATGATCTGCTGTTTGGCGGTGAGGTGGTGGGGGTGCGCAGTGAAGTTCCCCAAGGCATCTATATGCGGCCGGCAACACCGCCGCGGTTTATGCTTGATGTCGCCCTCGAATCCATCGACCGGGTCATGGCGCTGCAGCCACGCTACCTGGTCATGGCTCATTACGGCCTGGTGGAGCCGGCGATGGAGTATCTGGCCATCGGCCGCCAACAGCTGCTGCTCTGGGTGGAAGGGGTGGAGGAAACTGCCCGGCAGGGAACTGCGGGAATGGAGGATCGTCTTTTTGACTGGCTGGTGGCACATGACGACGTCTACCGGAATATCAGGCAGCTGCCGCCGGAGATTTTTGCCCGGGAGCGCTATTTCCTGAAAAATACCATGACCGGCATGCTCGGCTACCTGAAAAGCCAACGCCCGGCATCGGCAGCTGCCGTCTAAGGGGTACTTTGAAAAAGTGCCTTTTTGCCCAATTACGGCGTTAGGCGCAAATGTTAATCCTCAAAATACTCTCTGTATCCCTGCGGTTACAATCTTTGCCTGCCTTGTTCTTAGGCAAAAATGCTCATTTTTCAAGACACTTTAAGCCAGGGTTGCCTGCAGCAGCTGGGCGGCTCGCTCGAGAGTTTCCTGGGTTTTACAGAAACAGAAGCGCACCAGCTGGTTTTTATGGCAGCCGGGGGGATAGAAACTGCTGCCGGGAACGGTGGCTACCCCTGCTTCCCGCACCAGCCGGTGGGCAAAGGCCACATCATCATCGTTGCTCAGCCGGCTGAAATCCGCCATGATATAATAGGCTCCGGCGGGAACCGTACAACAGAAACCGCATCCATTCAGTACTTCCAGTAGAAAATCCCGTTTTTGCCGGTAAAAGGCTGCCAACTCCCGGTAGTAGTCATCACTGCAGCGCATCATCTCCGCTGCCCCTTCCTGCAATGGTGCCGGTGCGCCCACGGTGAGAAAATCATGAACTTTGCGGATGCTGGTGGTGATCGCCTCATTGGCAATGCAGTAGCCGATCCGCCAGCCGGTGACGCTGAAGGTTTTTGAGATGCCGTTGATGGTAATGGTCCGGTCGGCCATGCCTTCCAGCTGCGCCAGCGGATAGTGGCTGGCATCATCATAGAGAATATGTTCGTAAATTTCGTCGGTAATCGCCAGCACGTCCCATTGCTGACAGAGACTGGCAATGACTTGC